>CAZKZR010000001.1:0-27093 GCA_964557245.1 uncultured Anaerolineaceae bacterium
GAGCACCACACGCGCATCGAATCGCCGGACACGCGCGTCGCGCTGACGCTTGCGGCCGCGCTCGGGTTCGCCTGGGTGGCCTATGAAGTCGGCGGGCTCGCCGAGGTGACGGGCTCGTTCCTTGCCGGCGTCATGCTCTCCCGCACGGAGCTGGGCCACCACATCACTGACCCGGTCTCGCGGATCGGCTATTCGCTCTTCATCCCCATCTTCTTCGTCTATATCGGCACTTCGGTCACCCGGGGGGACCTCTCGGCGGACCCCTGGCTGTGCGTCGGCATCGTGGTCGTGGCGCTTGCCACCAAGCTCCTGGGCTGTGGCGTCCCGGCACGGCTCTGCGGCGAATCCCTGACCACCTCGGTGCGCGTTGGCGCGGGGATGGTCGGCCGCGGCGAAATCGCGCTGGTCGTTGCCTCCGTCGGCCTGGCCGAAGGTGTGGTGGATTCCACCGGCTTCTCGATTGCGATTGTCGTGACCATCGCCACCACGCTTGCGGCGCCACTGCTCCTGAAAAGCGCCTACCTCTGGTCCGGCACCCGGACCGAGGACGATTCGCCCCAGCGGCTGCCAGACTTCGCCACCGTGGGGCAGTAACCGGAGGACGCCGTGGCTGAGCCCAAGAATGCGATGTCGCGCCGTCCGGTGGATTCGACCGAGAACGTGCTCTTCGATGCCCGGGTGCGAGACCTGCAGCGAACCTGGGATGAGCACCGGCTGACACTGCAGCTCTCGCAGGCCAACGGGTTCGCGGCCAAGCTCGACCTTCTCCGGACCATTCACGGCTGGATCGCCGAGAGCCTCGTTTCAATCGAGCGCTACTACGGCCGCGCCGCGAATCCACGGCTGGACCCGATGCCCGGTCCGGAACAGGCGCAGGAGGGTTTCCGCGTCACGCTCTTTGACCTCTACTCGGTACGGTTCTTTCTCTCGGAACGACGATCGGGGACTGCCCCCACGTGGGCGGTCGCCGGGGAGGCCCGGGCAGTCGGCCCGCGGCCCACGCTCTCGTCGGTTGGGCCTACGCGCCGCCACGGCGTCTGGTCCCGCGAACGCCTCGAGCAGATCCTGCTTTCCGTGGTCAGCCAATACGAGCGCCAACGGACCGAGGCCGGCCCAATCGCGGCGACCGAGCGGCGGCGGCGCACCTCGGCGCTTCGCCCGATGACCCTCGAAGACCTCGAGTTCCCACCGACCGGCTGACGCTCGCGGGGGGCACGATTGGCCATCACGCTTTAGCATTCGTCCCGGAATGAAGATTCTCCGCCTGACCAACAGCAGCGACGTACATCCCGGTGTGGCCGAAGAGCTCCGCGCTCCCGCCGTAGCCGCGCGATTCGTTGAAAACGCGACCGGCGAGCCCGTGGAGACGATCCAGAAAGCGCTCTGGCCCACGCCCGCCTTCCCCGCCGTGCTCGAACGCTGGATGGACCAGTACTCCCCGGACGTGATCCTGTTCCGGCTCTCGTCTTACTGGGTCGCCTACGAGTCAACGCCGCTGCGGATTGGCAACCGGCTTGGCCGGCTGGGGAATCCGGTGACCACCGCCGGTACCAAAATCGGCGACCGCCCATGGCTGGTCGAACGGCGGGCATTCAAGGCAGCCCGGAAGGGCATTGTCCGCGTAGTTGGTGGCGACACCTATTTCACGCCGCTGGCCACGGCCGAAGTCCTTGAGGACTGCTTTCGGCTCATCGTCGCGCGCGAGTCCGTGCTGCCGGTGGTCCGCGGCACGGGGCTGATTCTCAATAGCTCCGGCTCGAAAAGCGGCAGGCGGCGTTCGCACGCGCGGGTGGCCGAACTGAACCGGCTGGTCATAGCCGCCTGCGAACGCTACCGCATCCCGTTTTCGCCGGAAGAGGTCAGCGAGGCTGAATCGACCACGCGCCAGGCGGATGAACTCCACGATGCCGCGGACGCCCACGCCGTCATCGGAGAGGCAGAGGGCAAGCTGATCGTTGATGCGTGGGAACTCACACGGGGCGCCGTTCGGCGGGCCAACTAGCCGCGGATTCTCCCGGAAGGTGGCCTTTCGCCTTCTGGCTTTTGCCGCTTAACTCTCTTGCATGACCGAACAGCGCATCCCTTTCGTGAAAGTGCAACTGGACGATGACGATATCGCCGCCGTCGAAGGGGTCCTGCGCAGCGGATGGCTCACCACCGCCAGCCAGGTCAAAGCGCTCGAAGAGGAGCTGTGCGCCTACACCGGCGCGAAGTTCGTCAACGCCGTGAACTCCGCCACCGCGGCCATGCATCTTTGCCTCGCGGCGTGGGACCTCGGTCCGGGCGACGAAGTGATCACGACGCCATACACGTTCACCGCGACTGCCAACGTGGTCCTCCACTGCGGCGCCACGCCGGTGCTGGTTGATGTCGAAGAAGGGACCGCCAACATCGATCCCGCCGCCGTGGAACGCGCGATCACTCCCCACACGAAGGTGATCCTCCCGGTGCACATCGCAGGCGAGCCGTGCGATATGGACGCCCTGAACGCGATCGCCCGCCCGCGCGGGATCAAGATCCTCGAGGACGCCGCGCACGCCATCGGCTCTATGTACCGCGGGAAGCAGATCGGCAGCGTTTCCGATGCAGCCGCCTTTAGCTTCTACGCGAACAAAACCATGACCACCGGCGAAGGCGGTGCGCTCGCCACCGACGATGCCGAACTCAGCGCCCGGGTTCGCCGGCTCACGCTCCACGGGATGTCCCGCGATGCCTACAACCGTTACGGCGCGGGTGGCAGTTGGCGGTACGACATCGAGGAGTTCGGGTTCAAGGACAACCTGACCGATATCGCGGCCGCGCTGGGCCGCACGCAACTCGGCAAGCTCGAGGGGTTCATCGAAGAGCGCACGCGCGTGGCCCAGCGCTACTTCGCGAACCTCCGCGACGAAGAGCACATCATCCTGCCGTTGTTCAACGAGGATAACCGCCAGCCCTGGCACCTCTTCATGATCCGGATCAAGAACGAGACATCGCCGGTCCAGCGCGATGACGTCATCCGTGAACTCGCCGAGCGCGGGATCGGCACATCGGTCCATTTCATCCCGCTCCACTATCACTCGGCGTACCAGAAGCTCGGCCGCTGGGCGAAGGGCGATTTCCCGGTGGCGGAACGCTTCTTCGAGGGCGAAATCAGCCTGCCCATGTACCCCACGATGACCAACGCGGAAGTCGATGACGTTTGTGAAGCGCTCCGAGAGATCCTGCATCCGGCTTAGAGGTGGCGTAGCTGCGAGCCTCCACCGTGCGATGGCATAATCGCCGCGCCGCGTCCGGAATGAACGCGGAGAGGGTTTCACCGTGCATCATCGTTCGCGCACGTTCGTTCTTGGCGCCGTGCTGGCCATCACTCCCGTCCTTGGCGGCGCCTGCGGCGGCAGCAGCCTGGAAAAGGTAGACGCCGACGACTGGGTAGCTGACGTATGCGATGCCGCCCTCGACTTTCAGGACGACTTTCTCGACGCCGCCGGCGGCCTGGACGTCATCGAAGATGGCGATCCGGACGAAATCAAGGATGCCGTCGACGAGTGGGTTGATGATGGCTCGGACGCGATCGATGCCTTCGTGAAGGACGTCGAGGATGTCGGCCAGCCGGACATCGACGGCGGCGCGGACGTCATCAAGGCCTTCCGCGCCCACGCCAAGAAGCAGAAGGAGATACTCGCGGACTTCAAGAAGGACGTGAACAAGCTCGATGACGACGATGACGAGGACTTCCGCGACGGCGTCTTCGACATCCTCGACGACGTAGAAGACCCGGACTTCCGCGAGGAACTCGAAGACATCGATGAGAACGACGTGGACGACCTCATCGACCAGATCGACGAAGAACCCGACTGCGCGAGCGTCCTCTTCAATTGACGCGCTTCCGCCGGGCCGCGCTACGAGGCGGGTCCGGCGTGTTGCTCTTCTTCGCCCTGGTCTCGCCGTCGTGCGGCGGCGGCGCGAAGAAATCTGACGCCGATGACTGGGTCGCTGATATCTGTGCCCCGGCCATCACCTTGAGCGAAGCTCGCGGCGACGCGCTGCTCGATTTCTTCGCGGTCGATTCTTCGGATGGCCCGGCCATGACGGAGGGCTTCAACCGCTACAGCTCTCGCTATGGGAAAGGCCTCTCCGATTTCGAAAAAGCCGTCGATGCCTCCGGGCAGCCCGATGTGCTGGACGGCGCGAAAGTCCGCAAAGCGCTGCTTGCATGGGTCGAAGCCGAGCAAAAGGCGAACGACCGCGCCCATGACGAGGTCGCCGCGTTGAAGAAGGACAGCGAGTTCCTGGCCAGCGACGTCGACGATATCTTCTTCGACATAGACTTCGCCGATTTCCGTAAAATCCTCGCAGACAGTGGCGCGCGCAGTTCCGCCGATATCATCGCCCTGATCGAGAAGGACCCCCAGTGTGCATTCGCTCTCTTCGCCGAAGACTGAAGCCTCGCCGGACCGCGCTTCTCGCGCTGCCGCTGGTGGTGCTGGCGGGCGCCGCATCCTGTGGCGGCAGCGATACGGAAAAGGTGGATGCCGACGACTGGGTGGATGACGTTTGCGACGCCACCAGCACCCTCGCCGACGCCGAGGATGACGCCTACAACGCCTATTTCGACATCGAGAGCGACGATGCCGATGAGATTCGCGACGCCCTTTCGGACTATGTGGATGATTACGCGAAGGCCCTGGACAAGTTCGCGCGCGCCGTGGAACGGGCCGGCGAACCTGATGTGGACCACGGCGACCGCATGGTCAAAGCCGTGCAGGGCTGGGTGGAGGAGGAGAAGAAGTACGGCGTCCGCGCCGAGCGCGACGCTCGGAGCCTGAAAACCGTCGATGAGATCGACCAGGTGTTCAGCGATATGAAACTTGCGAACCTTCTCGACTTCCTGGACGACACCGATTCGCGCGATACAAACGACATCGTCGAGTTGTTCGACGATAACGAACGCTGCTCCAGCTTCCTGTTCGTCGACTGAGCCGAAAGCAGGGTTTGCAACACTGCGCTGTCCGTGAACCACCGTACTGTCGTAGTAGGTGGAGGAACCGCAGAATTGCCAAAACCTCCAGGAGTGCCATCGAATGCACCTGAACTCCTTCGCCCGCGCCGGGCTCCTCGCCGCCTTGCCGCTTTCGTCCCTGCTCTTTGCCTGTGGTGGCGGCGGCAGCGACAAGAAAGTCGATGCCGACGATTGGGTTGCTGACCTCTGCGATGCAGCCGCCGACTTCGATAAGGCGAGCGACAAGGCCGGGGAAGCCTTCCTGGATGCTGACTTCGATGACACCAAGGAGGCCAAGGCGGCCTTCAAGGAGAGCCTCGAAAAGCAGAAGGACGCCCAGAAGGACTTCCGGTCCGACTTCGACAAGATCGGCCAGCCCGACATCGAAGATGGCGACAAGGTGGTCGCCGCTTTCAAGGACCAGTTCAAAGCGAACGACAAGATGACCGAGGATGTCGGCAAGGCCGTCGCCAAGATCGATGACGACGACGATTTCACCGAGGAATTCCTCAAGATCGCGGACGACTTCGATACGCCGGACTTCCGCGAAAAGATGGACGACCTCGCCGACGACAGCGATGACGTGGCGGACCTCATCGATAGCATCGATGCCGACAGCGATTGCTCCGCCGTCATCTTCGACCAGCCGGGCGCCGACGACACCACCGACGAACCGACCGCTCAGCCTTCCAAGACGACCGTCGCCAGCAAGACCACCGTCCCGACGACGACCGCGGCCAAGACCACGAACGAGAAGTGGGTTGCAGGCGTCTGCACCTCGCTCGGCGGCTGGATCAAGGACCTCGAAAACGCCAACGACAAGCTCGATTCCACGCTCACCACAGCCAAGGACGCGCCCGCGCTCAAGGCGGCACTCGTGGAGTTCATGAAAAGTGGCCAGGCCGAGACGAAGAACATGCAGAAGGAAGTAGCGGCCTTGAAGGCCCCTGACGTGAAGAACGGCGCGGCGATCCAGCGCACGTTCAACGATGGGATGAGCCAGCTGGTCGCCGTGTTCGATGGCCTGGTAACGGAATCCCAGAAGGTCGGCACCTCCTCGCTCGCGCAGACCACCGCGGATGTCGAGCGGCTTTCCAGCGGCATCAGCGACGCGTTCAACGATGTCAGCGCCACCTTCGACAAACTCGACGACCTGGACACCGGCGAACTGGACAACCTGTTCGATCAGCGCCCGGAGTGCGCCGGGATCAACTAACGCTGCCCCCGAACCACGCTTGCTGGCGCGGATGCTAGACTCCGCGCCACTAGCGATGGGAGGCTCCCCGATGACGCAGGCGCCGGGACTCGAAACGGAAGCTGAACTCCTCCGCATGGCCCAGGGCCTGCGCGATGCGCTGGGCGCGCCCGCGCCGGTAGCGCTCTCCCGCCGCGTCATCGCCGGATTCCGCGGCAAGGCCCGCATGTATTACTACCCGCCGAAAGACGGCGGCCGGTTCAAGACGCCGCTCCTGCTCTTCCCCTACCTGGGCATCAGCAGGCCGTACATCTTCGACCTCCGTCCCGGTGAATCGTTCGCGGAGTTCCTCTATGAAGAGGGGATCCCGTTCTACCTCGTGGACTGGGGCATTTTCGGGCCCGAAGACCGCGAAATGGGCATGGATGACGTCATCGGAGACATGGTGCCTTCGCTGGTGCGGCAGGCCGTCGCCCACTCCGGCGCCGACGCGGTCACGCTCTTCGGCTATTGCATGGGCGTCCCCATGACCAGCTCCGCGCTCGCCTCCCAGCCGGACCTGCCGGTGAAGAACTATCTTTCCATGGTCGGTCCGATCGACTTTTCCGTCGGCGAATTTCCAATGATGACGACCGAGGACCGCTTCGACGTGGATTCCATCGTTGAAACGTTCGACATGATGCCGGCGGAGTTCGTGCGATCCGGGTTCAAGATGCTGAACCCCATGGGCGATATTTCTCAGGCGCAGTCGCTCCTCCAGAACGCGGCGAACCCGCAGTGGCTCATCGGCTACAAGGCGATGAACCGCTGGGCAAGCGAGTGGCTCCCCCTGCCGAAGCAGTTCTTCCGCCAGTGGGTCCGCCACTTCTACCAGGGGAATGAGCTGGTGCAGGGGAAGTTCCGCGTGCTCGGTGAAGCCGTGAACCTGCGCGATATCACCGTCCCCGTGCTCTGCGTCGGCGCCAGCAAGGACGATATCGTCCCGGCGGACAGTGCCCGCGCCCTGGTCGAATCGGTCGGGAGTAAGGACAAGCAGTTTGTCGAACTCGAAGGCGGCCACATCTCGGTGATTGCGGGCCGCCGCGCGAAACAGGTGGTGTGGCCGGCGTTGTTGGAGTGGCTGCGAGAGCACGACTAGCGGGACGGACGGACGACGGGGAAATAGCACCGACCGTAAGGGAGGCCTGCGGTGGTGTAGCTCGGGATTCGGCCTCCCTCACGGTCGGGGCTAGTTCCGTCCATGGAATCGACGACCCTCCCGGGGAGGCGCGTTGATGCCTAGTCAGCCAATTCTCCAGGCCCCCGCGTCCCACCAAGGTCCTGTCCCTGTCCCTCGACCACGTAACGGATCGCATCCTCCATGGCTTGCCGTGTGTAGAGATACCGGGTGCTGCCATGACGGGTCCAAACTCGCTGGCCCTCATCCACCAACCCGTCTTCTCGGAGCCGGCGAGTCGACCACGCTTTGAATGCGTTCATCACCTGCTCCGGAGAGGTGTTCGCCTTAACCACCGTGTGAACGTGATTCGTACGCACATTCATGGCGAGCAAATCCCATGAACGGTGCTCCGCGACTGACTCGATCGCCTTCGCAATGGATGATCGGGCGTCAACTGTGAACGTCATGGACGCTGCTGATAAGCGGCGTTTCGCCTGCGCCAACCGCGATTCGCTCGGCTCGACCGATGCCGTTACCCCGGGACTGCGCTGTCGCTCGCTGGACCCACGAGCATCACCATGCAGCCACGTTCCGTACGCAGTGAACGTGATGAGGTACGTGCCAGAGTCCTGCCGCTCCGTCACCGCCGGGGCTCCTACTTCTTCTTTTTCGTCTTCACCTTCGGTTCAGACCCGCCACCGGCGGTCTGTGCCGCGAGCAGCGCCGCCAGCGCATCGTCAATCCGGTCCATCCGCAGGAGGATTGTGTGCACCTGGTCCTGGAGGCGCTGGAACTCCACCAGCGGCACCGCCCCCACCGCCTCCACAATCGGCCCATACGCTTCGCGCGCGGCCTTCGCCATGGCGGCCCGCGCCGCCACATAGTTCTTCTCGATCTCGCCCGTCATCGCCTGGCCCTCGGGCGTGGCCGACGTAGCTTCGTACACCTGTCCCCACTGCTTCAGGAACTGGTCGCTCATCGATTTCCACTGGTTCATCAGGTCAGCAATGCCGGGCTGTGTCATGGCCGGAGTATAGCGACGCCCATTGATCTCCGCCGCTGCCCGTGTACATTCCGCGCGATACCTCAAGGGGCTCCCACATGCCGTACGCGCAGGTCAACGATGTTTCGCTCTTCTACACCGACGAAGGCGAAGGTTCGCCCGTGCTGCTGGTGCACGGCTGGAGCTGCGACGGCTCGGACTGGGCCTGGCAAACGCCCGCCCTCAAGGCAGCCGGCTTCCGCTGCATCGTCCCGGACCTGCGCGGCCATGGCCGCTCATCCGTGGTGGAAGACGGCTACACGCCGCGCGGTTACGCCGCCGACCTCGCAGCGCTGCTCGGCCAGCTGAACACAGGCCCCGTGGTCGCCATTGGGCATTCCATGGGCGGCGCCACGGTCGTGGCACTCGCGGTCGAGCATCCGGAATGCGTGCGCGCCGTTGTCCCGGTCGATTCCGCGTACGGGTTCGCCGAAGAGATGCCCGGGCAGATGACCGGCATGGTCGAGGCCTTCAGGTCACCCGAGGGCCACGCCGCCGCCCTCCAGTTCGCGGGGGCCGCGTTCTACACGGCTTCGACGCCTGCCCATCTGCCCGCGCTGCACGCCCGCCGCATCGCCGCCTTCAACCAGGAGGTGATGTGGAAAGCCATGGCCGGCCTCGCCCTCGCGGAGGACCAGTTCGGCACGCGCACCCGGGCCGAAGCGTACCTGCCGCGGGTTGCCGCGCCCGCCCTGGCGTTCCGCGCCGGGAGCCAGGACCCCACAGCCATGGCCGCCTGGGAGCGAGAGCAGTTCAAGCATCCGGCATCCAAGGCCGTCGGCTGGGAAGGGACAGGGCACTGGCTCCACCAGGAGCGCCCGGCCGAATTCAACGCCATCCTGCTTTCGTGGCTCGCCGGCCTGGGCTAGCGCTTGCGGGCTACGGCACGATGACGCGGCCGCGGACCATGTCCCGGAGTGTCTCGCTCAACTGGTCATAGGCCACGATCAGCCGCTCATCGATGTCCGTGCCGCTTGTGTAGACGGCGAAGCCGATCTGCCCCGCCGGTTCGTATTCCATGACGCCCGAGCGCCCGTAGTGGCCCCAGCGCTCGCCGTAGATACGCCCTTCTTCCCGCCAGCACGGGCAGAACGGATAGGTGCCCAACCCGGCGTACTGGAACTCGGGACCGAGGAAGTCGGTCATCGCATCGCGCGTCGCTTCCGAGAGCAAACGGTCCGTTCCGTAGAGGGCGAGCGCCCAGGCCGCGATGTCGCCAACAGTGGAATAGATACCTGCTGACGACCAGAGCAGGCCGTGGTACTCGAACGCCGCGGTCGCCGGGCCAGTACTCGATGACGAGCGGAGAATGCCCGAACTGGAACGCAGCGCGGCGTTGCTCTGGGGATGCGTCGAAGCCGCGGTCGGCGCGATCTCTTCGTCCATTTTGGTCCCGGTAAGTCCGAGCGGGTCCAGCAACCGTTCGTGGAGCGCGGTGGTATACGGCGTTCCTGTGACCTTCTCGATGACCAGCCCGAGCATGTAGTACCCCGGACTGGAGTAAAGAAACCCTGTACCCGGTTCGAAAGCCAGGGGAGTCCGCGACGCGGCCAGCAGCGCGTCGGCCGGCGCGATCCCGTCGGTCGCCATCAGCCCCGAACGATGTTGGATAAGCTCCCGGACGGTGTAGTCCCCGTCGTGAGCGATCCATGGCACGTAGTTCGAAACTCGCGCGTCCAGGTCCACCTTGCCTTCTTCCACCAGCTGGAGAACGAGGGCGACCGTGAACGTCTTGGTGACGCTGGCCGTCGGGTAGACGTAATTCGACGGCAACGGCTGTCCGGTCTGGACGTTGTTTCCGGACGCTGCCTGCCACGTCGAACCGTTCCCCATGGCGATGGCGACGGCGGTGCCATCGAGTCCGTTGCTCAAACGCCAGGCATCGAGCGCCGCCTGCAGTTCCCCGGCGCTGACCGTTGCGGGTTCGTTGGGCGCGGGCAAAACATCGGGCGAAGGCGGTTCCTCCAGGACCACCGCACTCGCCGCACGGAGCGCGATCCCGACTCCCGACGGCGGGACCGCCCGGTGCTCGGCTCGCAGGTCTCCCGTGGGCCGCAGTTCGCTCACAAGGAACGCCGCGAGCAGCGTGAAAACGCCCATCGCGGCCACGGCCGGCACCGCGAACCGCCTCAGCACCGACTGGTCCGTAGAGATTCGCTGTGGGCCCGCCCGGGGAGTGATGTGAAGTTCCCGCCGCGCCGCGAAATCTTCTACCCATCCGAACGCCAGCATGCAGACGAAGGTCACGGCCAGGACGATCGGGAAGGCCGCGACATCCCGCAGCCATGCGGGGTGCGGGTCGGCCCAGAGGAGTTCGTACATCACGAAGAGGCCAGCCGCGTGCCACAGGTAGATCGTGAAGATGCGGTCGTTCACCCAGGCGACGAACCGCGCCGGACCGGGCTGCGTGGCGAGCCGGCGCAGCGGCGCTTCGAACGTCAGCGCGATGCCCAGCCAGGTAAGACCGACCAGCAAGTGGGCGGGATACGAAGCGTTGACCACCATCCCCGGCACGTCCTGGGTCGCAATCCAGGCGGTAGCCCCGATCGCGAAGACGAGCGTTCCGGCCGCCCGCACTCGCGTCCCGATCCTGCCAACCAGACCGGCGTTGTACGCGAAACCGAGCAACCAGAAGATCGAGAACGTCGCCGCATCTTCAAACTGCCACGGCACGGGGTGGCCGGCCCGGGCGCGCATTTCGAAGACAATCGCAAAGCCCAGGGGGATGCCGATCACGGCGACGGACAGGCGCCGGAACAGCCAGAGCAGCAGCGGGCTGAGGAGGATGAGCCAGGTCAGGCAGCGCAGGTACCAGAGCACCGCCCAGAAGGTGACTCCCCAGCCGGAACCCTGGGGATCCCAGATGGGGAAGATCCACCACGGCAGCTGGTCCCAGCGCATCGGCTGCCCCAGTTCCACCTTCACCTGCGAGTGCAGCGCCATGCCCGGGACAACGACCAGGGCAAAGGCCCACAGCGGTATGAGCAGCCTTCGGAAGCGGGCTATCAACACGTGCCGCCAGGAGGCTCGTTCCAGGGAGTGGGCCATCAGCGAGCCGGCGACGAAGAACATCGCCGGCATGGAGGCGACCAGGTAAGAGAGCCACGCGAAGCCGAACGTGTGCCAGGCCAGCACCCGGATGATTGCGACCGCGCGAATCAGGTCCAGGAACTGGTTGTGCGGCTTGTTCTGTGCCGGACCTTCGGCCGTAGCGTGTTGCATCGCGATCGAGCGTAGGGTTGCGGTAGCCCGAGGAATCAGGGTCGAACGTTCCCCACACCGAGCCCGAAAGGACCACGGCCGGGCACTTACCTCAGCCTTACACTGACCTTTGGATCATCAACGAATCGAGGTGGTGGCCTTATCCTCACGCGCTTTGGGTTGATCCTGGCCTCCGGGGCATGGCTGTTGCTTGCCCTGAGCTGTACCGGCCCGGCGCCGGCCGGGCAGAGTTCCGCGAGCATCGTGACCCTGGCCCAGGACCGCGTCCAGATGGACGCAGGTCTTGATTCGCCGGAGTTGCTGGGCTTTTCGCTTGCGCCGACCTGGTCGGCCGCTCCGCAGCAGCGACTTCGCGGCGGGCGGAGCGCATGCGCCACTGCCTACCCCTCGGGTTACACAGCGGGCAAGACGGCCCTGCGAACGCTGACGTCCGGCTCGCTCAAACGTACCTACCGCGTGCACATTCCCGCGCAAACGAAAAACGATCGGCCGCTCGCTGTTGTCCTGAACTTCCACGGGCGCAGCGGCACCGGCATCGATCAGGAGATCACGTCGGGTCTGCTTCCGGTCAGCGACCGCGAGGGCTTCATCCTCGTTTCGCCCGACGGGACTGGCACCCCCATGGGCTGGTCTGCCGGCGCCACGCCGGCCAACAGCACCGATGACGTCCGGTTCGTGTCGGACATCCTCGACACGCTCCAGCGTGAGCTCTGCGTGGACACGTCGCGGGTGTACGCGACCGGCTTCTCCAACGGGGCGTTCATGACCTCGCGGCTCGCCTGCGCGATGCCCGACCGCATCGCGGCAGTCGTCGCTGTCGGCGGTGTCGATTTCCCGGAGGGAAAGTGCCGCTCCACCGTGCCGGTGCTCGCCATCCATGGCACCGCCGATGAGGTCGTGCCGATCGATGGCGGGATTGTGCGCGAGTGGCACTACCAGGGCGCGAACGCTTCGATCGAAGACTGGGCCGCAAACAACGGCTGCCGTCCAGTTGCCTCTACCGTGACGCTCGCTGCCGGCGTAACCGTCGATGCCTTCGCCGACTGCTCCGCTCCCACCGCGATCATCCGCATCGCGGGCGCCGGTCATCTCTGGCCAGGCGCCCCCGGCTACTCGGCGGGGACCCCCGGCGCAAACGTCGCCGGCGCGAACATCGTCTGGCGTTTCCTGTCGCAGGGCGTGGTCGGCGGCAATTAGGTTGCGCGGTCGAGCGGCAGCGTGAACGAGAGTGTGGCCCCTCCCGCGGCTTCGTTGCGCGCCGAAATCGTCCCGCCGTGCGCCTCCACGAGCCGCCGTGCGATGGCCAGCCCAAGACCGCTTCCGGTCGAATCCGCCGCCTTCCGGTAGCGTTCGAAGATGTGCTCGAGTTCCTCGGCGGGGATGCCCGGTCCGGTGTCGGAAACGGAGATCGTCGCTTGCCCGCTGTCCGATTCGAGCATGAGGCTGACCGTTCCACCCTCGGGCGAGTGGCGCAGCGCGTTCGAGACCAGGTTCTCCAGCACCTGGCGAACGCGCCCGGCATCGGCGTCCGCGCTGACCGGCGTTCCCGTCACGGTGATGGTCTGCCGCTTCCGCACAGCCTGTGCCGCCGAGGCGGCGGCGACATCCTGGAGGAGGCTCAGCAGATCCGTCGTTTCGCGGTGCAGGTGCAGGACGCCGGCCTCCGCCGACGAGAGCGTCCCGAGGTCATCCACGAGCCGGGCGATAACGCTGACCTCTTCCAGCACGCCGCTGAGCCGTTCACGGTCGGCCGGGTACACGCCGTCCAGCATGCCTTCGACGTTGCCCCGTATGACGGCGAGGGGGTTCCGCACCTCGTGCGCGATATCGGCCACGAGGGCTCGCCGCTGCTCTTCCGCGCCCTGCAGCCGGCTCGCGGTCACGTTGAACGACTCGGCGAGTCCCCGCATCGGCGGCGGGCCATTGCTATCCACGCGTGCCGAGTAGTCGCCTGTTGCGAGTTGGGCCAGCCCCGCCGCGACGTTGTCCAGGGGCCCGGTAAATCTCCGGGCGATGCGCGTCACCCCGAAAATGAGGAACCCCAGGAAGGCCAGGAAGAACACCCCGCCGAACGGCGGCGAGGGGCGGCCGTCATCCCGCCGCCAACCGCCGCCGTCATGGTTCGAAAACAGGATGGCGGAAACAGCTGCAAAGAGGGCCACGATCACCAGCAACGCCAGCAAGCCGACCAGGATTCGGCGGCCGAAGCCACTCCGCGCGCGCCGGGGAGGCGGCCATGGCTCGCCCTCCGGCCACCAGGGCGGCCTCGTCCGTGGCGGCCGCCCGGTCATCGCCGCGACTCCGGCTGTTCGGCGAACCGGTAGCCCAGCCCGTACACCGTCTGGATGTACCGGGGATGCGCAGGGTCCGGTTCGATCTTCTTGCGGATGTTCTTGATGTGGGAGTCGATCGCCCGTTCGTAGGACTCGAAGGCGATGCCGTGCAGCAGGTCCAACAGCTGTCCGCGGGTGAAGACGCGTCCCGGCTGCCGCGCGAGTTGCGCCAGGAGCTGGATCTCCGAGGCCGTCAGGTCCGCCGCGCGACCACCAACGGTGACGCGCAAACGCGACACGTCTACTTCGACATCGCCCGCGCGAATGACCTCTGCCGGGCCTGCGGCCAACTCTGCCCGCCGCAGCACCGCCCGCACCCGGGCGACCAGCTCGCGCGGGCTGAACGGCTTCACCACGTAGTCGTCGGTGCCCATTTCCAGCCCTGCTACCCGGTCCGACTCTTCGCCTCGGGCTGTGAGGATCACCACCGGGACGTTCGAAGTGCGCCGCAACTCCCGGATTACGTCCAGGCCGTCGCGCCTGGGCAACCCGAGGTCCAACACCACGAGGTCCGTCCCCTGGCGCGCTTCCCGCAGAGCCGAATCGCCGTCCGCGACGACCGACACTTCGAACCCGGCCGAAACCAGGTAATCCCGCACCAGCGCGCTGATCTTGGGCTCATCTTCCGCGACGAGGATGCGTGGCATGAGTCGGTCTCCTGCGGATAGTTCATCACGAACGGCCGCCCCCGGCACGAGGGCACGGGAGCGGCCTACGGGCACTCGTAGTGCCCGGTGCTGGCGTCCGGTCTACTGGGCGGGGGTAGCGGGTGGCGGCGGCGTGTCGTTGTGATGGGCGTCGCGGTGCCAATCTTCGAACCTGCCGCGCGGGCCGCCCCACCCGTCGTGCCGGTTCCGTGTCACCAGCGCGACTGTCAGCACCACCCCGCCGATGACCAGCAACGGGAAGGCCGGGAAGAACGGGCGTCCTCGCCAGTGGCCGTCGCGCACCACGACGAGTGAGCCGCCGTTGCCGGCGGGAGTGCCGTCCTGGTTCACCAGCCGGTACTCCACGGTCCGTTCGTGGACGTCATCGTAGTGCCAGGCGATGGCGCTCCCGATTCCGACAATGGCACCAATGGCCAACAGGACGATTGCGATTCTGAGCAGCATGGCCGCCTCCTCTACTGAATTTCGAGGACATCGTCGGGAGAAAATGTGGAGGGACTATGTGCGAACCACGGAGGGAGTGTGCGTTCAGTCGCGGGCGTAGCCGCCATCGCGAAGGCGCCGCCAGACTTCGCCGCTCGCGGCGTAGCGCTCCATCAGGTACGGGTACACGGCGGGGACGTTGAACAGCTCTTCCATGCACAGCTGGGAGAGATAGCGGTCCAGCAGCGTCGGGTGCTCATCGGGGTCCACCATGTCCAGCATGAGCCCCTCCTCGAAGCCTCCTGCGGCGGCAGGCATCCCGGGGACCACGTTCGACGTGACCAGGCCCTTCGCTTCGAGTGATTCGATCGCCGCGCGCAGCCTCGCCCGGAACTCCGGGATGACGCGCATGTTGTCCGGCCCGAGGTAGGCCTCGCGGTCTTCGGTCTCCTGCAACGCAGCAGCCACCGCGCACACGTGGTCCACGCGGAAGGCATCGCTTCCCGCCGACTTCGACGGCGGCAAGCCCACCGAAAGCACGCCCAGGACGGTTTTCTCCAGCAGATCGAGGTCTTGCGGTTGGTAGGCACTCACAACGGACAGGGTAGCAAAGCGGTTGAAATCGCAAAGGAATGAGGACGGTTGCACCCCGAACCTGCGGGAGGCTTCTCGCGTTAGAATCCCACACTCAGTCCTCAGTCCTTTCAACTTTCAACTCAGGAGGCCGGGCAATGGCCGAAATTCGCCATCACCAGGTCCAGACCAACGGAATCAACATGCACGTCGCCGAAGCCGGCGTGGGCTTCCCCGTGGTCTTCATCCACGGCTTTCCCGAACTCTGGTACTCCTGGCGCCACCAGATCCAGTCGCTCGCCGACAACGGCTTCAGGGCGATTGCGCCGGACCAGCGCGGCTACGGCGAAACCGACGCGCCGAAAGACCCGCACCAGTACACGATGAAGATCCTCACCGCGGATATGGCCGGGCTACTCGACGCCCTGGACATCGAGAAGGCGGTCTTCGTGGGCCACGATTGGGGCGGCGCCGTGCTCTGGCAGATGGGGCTCCGGTATCCGGAACGGGTGGAGCGGCTCGTTGGCCTGAACACGCCGTTCGGGGGCGCCGGCGGTGGGCGTGTGACCGAAAACCTGCGTGATTTCCACGGGCTATCGGACCAGACGTTCTACATGCGCTACTTCCTGAACCCAGGCGTCGCCGAAGCCGAACTCGAAGCGGATGTGCGCACCACCTTCAAGAAGATCTTCCTGCCCTACACCCGCGCCGAGGATTTCACGACGTTCATGAAGGTCGGTGGCGATGGCAGCGGTGTGATCGCGAAGATCGAGCACACGGACACGTTCCTCACGGACGAGGAACTGGACGTCTACACCAGCACGTTCGAGCGGACCGGCTTCACCGGCGGCCTGAACTGGTACCGCGGCGCGGACTTCAACGCCGACGAAGTCGGCGGCCCGACGGCCAACACGCTGGCCATCAAATCCATGATGGTGACGGCCGGGAAGGACACGATTCTCAAGCCCGCGATGGCGGCGGCCATGCCGATGATGATTCCTGGCATCCGCATGGAGCACATCGAGGACTGTTCCCACTGGACCCAGCAGGAGCGCCCGGCCGAAGTGAACGCGCTGCTGCTGGACTTCCTTGCCGATCTGAAGCGCTAGATTGCCGGCCTAGAGGACGCGTCGCCGGAAGAAGACTCGGCGGCGGCGTGCCATGATCGGGCGGCGGCGGGACGGGCGGAATACGCGGAAGAACATCTGATCTCTCCATAACTGTTCTGTCCTCTGTATGGCGTCGCCAACAGAAAAAGTGCGACGCAGGGACGAAAAAACGGTGCAGACGGTGGTCGGAGATTCCACCGCCTGCACCGGGGAGGGAGGGGTCGCCTGCCGGGGAGGGCTTCAGGCGGCCTTCTGCAATTGCCTCGGCGCGAGCTCGATCACCTGCGCCGGGGCCTTGTGGGATTCGCGGTACCGCTGCGCGAACCCGCCGACGAAGAACGCGAGTGCCATCAGTTCGGCGCCCTCTTCGATGACGGTGATCGTCCACGCGTGCGACGCGAATCCGTCGATTGCGACCGTCAGTACCGCGAACGGCGCCGCGCCGAGGAAGTACAGGATGGCCTTCGGGTGTTCGAACACCTGCTTCCAGAGCAGCGCCGAGATAGCCATGCCGGTCAGCCCGTAGACCGCGACGATGAAGTCGCTCGGGCGGTGGAACCCGAACGGGTGGTCGAACGGAGTCGTCGCCGAAATCAGGCCGCCGAGCTTGCCGTGAATATCCGGCGTGGCATCGAACGCGAGAATCGCGAACGCCAGGCCCCAGGCGCCCCAGAGGTCGCGGTAGATGGCCCGTCCGCCGTCCTTCCGCCAGGCGGAGATGCCCATCGTGCCCGCCACCAGCATCATTGCCGACGACAGGAAGGTGACGGGCCCGAAGTCCCGGAACAGGTCCGGTTCGGCGCTGCGGGGGTCGATGGCCGCGGAACCGGCCAGCGCGGTGGCGGCGAACACTCCCGTGAATACGACGAGCGCAGGGGTGAGGTACCGCGTGCGGGCCAGGCGGCCGGCAAACGCCTCGAGGGCCCTCGCGGCCGGGACAATCCCTTTGCTCGCGGTCTCCGAGCGGCCAGCGGCTTCGCGAACCCGCAGCACGGAGGCGCCGGCCAGGAACACCCCCGCCGCGAGCGCAGCCGCGGATGCTCCACTGACGGCGGCCGCTTCCAGCCCGAAGGCGGCGCCGGCGGCGATCGTCGCGACGGCAAGGACGGGCGATGACGCTCGCGAAGCCAGGAATTCGTGGCGGAACATCCAGGCGGTTGCGGCCGCGGTCAGCGCGTAGGCGGCGGCCGCCAGCATCGTCGTTTCACTCTCGCCGGGGACCATCGGGATGTTGGTGTCCTCGAACAGGCCCGCGATGTTCGCGCTGATGTTGAACGCAAGGTCGATGCCCGCGCCGAGAGCGCCAACGCCGGCGATCAGCCAGAGGAAGCTCCCGCCCTGGTCGGCCGCCGAGGCGGATTGCCCGGTCTTCCAGAAGGCGCGGAAGGCGAGCAGCGCCGCGAGACCCGAGACCGCCAGCGCGGCGTACGCCACCCGGTCCATTGCGGTGCCCGAAAGCGACCCGCCGGCGAGCACCGCCGTCCCGGCGATGGCTCCAACTGCCGCCACCGAGACCAGCCCGGCCGCGTTCGGCTGGCGCAGCTTTGCTGAAGCGGCCGGGAGCGCCATCCAGCGGCTCAGCGCACCGAGGTGCAGCCGCTCATGCAGGCGGAACGGGATGTGGCGAAGGGCCTGGTCGAACAGGACCGCGCGCAGTGCCCGCTGCGATCGGAACGGCCGCGCCGCGAGGTAGGCAAAAGCGCCGAATCCCGGGATGGCGCCGAGGACGAACACCGGCGCAGAGTGCACCGCGCGAGCTTCGCGCCTGGCGTCCGCGTTGCGCAGTCCGGACCATTCGCCCTTCAGCCGGGCGGCCAGCGTCCAGCCGCTGCGGGCGATGGAACCCAGCGGGAAGCGCAGGGGCACACTCATGGCCAGGTGGGCGCCGAGGCCAGCGGTCGCAGCGGTCATCTCGGGAGCGGCCAGCGAAGCGCGCGCTGCTTCGGCCTCGGCCGGTTGCAGCAGGCCTTCGTTGACCCAGTTGTCGATGCCGGCGGTCGCGATGTCCGTCGCCATCCGCTCGCCGCCCGAAGACAGCCGCTTCACTCCGCGGAACCAGCCCGGCACGTCGATGATTGCCGTGGCGATGCGCAGCGCTTTGCTCACGTAGCGCCGCTCGCTGGCGTGCCATGCGCGCTGAGCAATGCCGTAGTTGGCGGCGGAGATGCGCAGGCTGTTCGCGCTGGCGTCGCCGAGTTGTGCCTCAATCTGGGGCAGGTGTCGCTCGAGGTAGGCGTTCAGCCGGCCCACGTTGATCTCATCGAACGAGGGATAGAGCCCGGCCCGCAACGAGCGCCAGAGCACTCGCGGCCGCAGGAACGGGGACACCAGGTTCGATTCGAGGTCGATGATCCGGTACGCGCCGTCCGTGCGTTCGATGAGGTTGCCGATGGCGCGCGGGTTGTACGAAGCCACCTGCCACGGCGGCAGCCCGGCCTCTTCGAAGTGGCCCTGGAGCCGGTTCAGGAACGTCCGCGCGGTTTTCGTATCCCGCGGGAGCGTACCGCGAACTAACTCGGTGACCAGGCTGTAGCGCCCGTCGTCGCCGAGCGTGACATCCAGCACCGGTGAGACGTGGTTCTCGCCGAACCAGTACTCGGTGAGCAATCCCGCGATCGCCCGCCGCTCAGTGGCCGCCGTGAATGCGGCTTCGTTGGTGGTGTAGGGGAAGGCGGACTGGAACGAGAGCGCGTAGAGCAGTTTCACGGGCCTGGTCGGCCGGTACACCTTCGTCGCCGTGCCCCTGTCGTAGTCCAGCACCACATCACTCGAAATCGAGCCGGTCAGCACGATCCCGGTCTCCGGCACTGATGTGGCCGGGGCAACGGCCTCAGCGGTGGCGGCGCCACGCCGGAAAGCGAGCACCAGCCCCGCGCCGCCGAACGCGACCGCAAGGCTCAGCGCGAACGCGGCCGCCCAGGCCGGCTGCGCGGCTTGTGTTGCCTCGAATAGCGCTGCGGCGGCGAAGAAGATGCCGACGGCGATCAGTGACCCGGCAGCGGCAAGTCGGCCGCTTCCGTGAGTGTCAGCCGTACCGAAGTCCTGGTGTGCAGGCGTCCAGGTGGACATGTGGTTGCTCCCCGATGGTTCTGCAGCGCGCTCCGGCGCCCTGCGAGTGATCCCATCGTGCGAGAGAAGCGAGGCCGCTCTCGCCCCTCTATGGGTGCATCACATGTCCCACCTAAGGGGGAGACCCGAATCTAAAGGGGCGATCTACGTCACATTTCCGAGAGGGCGCTCAGGCCGGGAGCAACGCCCGCAGCCGCTCATCCAGCTCCTTCAGCGGCCGGCCCTTGCCGAAACGCTCGAGCACGGACCGCCTGCCCGACTGGTTCGTCTTCAGTTCACCTGCCCGGTGCTTTTCCAGCAGACCGGCGATCGCCGCTCGAACCTGTTCCAGCCCTTCGGCCTTGATGCACCCCGGCATGGCGAACGTCCAGATGACGTATCTGCCCCGCGAAAGCGCCTCAACCGCGATGAACGACTGGCCGTCGTGGCTCGTAAGCCGCACCACCACCGTGGTCTCGCGGTACAGCGCGTCCATGTCCTCTACCCAATCCCGGGCCTCCAGGTTGGACGGCAGCGGCTGGGGCAACGTCCCGGCCGGGGACGGAATGAGCGTGAACGGCACCTCAGGAAACTCGCGTGGCAGCTGCAACAGCGTTTCGCCGTCGAATACCTCGCGGTCGTACGAATCGACGGGGTAGTAGAGCAACACGCGGAATTCTTCGGGCAAAGGCGGCGCCGGAGGCACATGGATAGGAATCGGGAGCGAGACGTACTCGGAGATGACGCCAATTGTCCGCAGCTCTTCCACTAACCAGGGCGCGTCGCACCAGTGCGCCGGCCGTTCGGCCACGCGCAGTGACACGTTGTGCCGGCGGTGCTCGTCGATGGCGATCTGCACGTCGGTGCCAACCCAGTGGATGACCGTGGGCTTCCTTCGCAACCGCAACAGGCGGTCCTGCGGTGACTTGCGGTCAATCCGGCTGCCGATCAGGTAGACGATGTCGGCGCGCGCGGCGGCCGCCGCCACTTTCGCCCAGCCGCCGGCGCTCCTTCCAGGGTGGGGAAGGTATTCCGCCTTCCAGCCCAGGTCTCCCAGGTCCCTGGCCAGCAGCTTCCCGAAATAGGGCAGCCCCAGGATCAGGATGCGGCCACGGCGCTCCCCGTCGCCCCCAGGGTTCATTGCGGCGGCGTCTCACCGGCAACGCGTGCCCGTGGCGCGACGAGCGTCGCCCCGGGCGCCACATCGCGGTCCACAAGGGCATGCGCGCCGATCGTCGCGCGCTGGCCGACCGTCACACCGTGCAGCACCGTCGCGCCTAGCCCCAGGTACGCCCCGGAACCGATCGTGACCGGAGCCTGCTGGCGCGGGTGCCGCTCCTTCAGCGGCCCCGATCCAACATCGATGTGGGTGATGACGCTGCAGCGCATCGAAAGCGTGGCTTCAGACTCGATGACCACGCCATCCGCGAGGTCGATCAGGACATCGGTGCCGAGATGGACCCGATCGCCAATAGTGAGGTTCCTGAAGTCCCCATCCGCGTTCACGATGTGGATCGGCCCATGGATGGAAACGTCGCGGCCAACGGTGGCGCCGAACTCCCGGAGGATCTCCACGTGGGCGTTGGGCGTAGTTCGCAGTTCGATGGCGATCCCCTCGATCCCGTCCCGCAGATAGCGCGCCCGGCGGCGCGATCGGCCGAAGATCCCGAGGGATCGACGGACGGGGCGGGCGGCCGGCGCAATAGCGTTCCGGAAACGGGATAATGCCGTCAGGGGGTCATCCTCCGTTCGCTCGGCTGTAAACTGTCAGTAAACAGTTAGGACGGTTGCATGGCAACGCCGTGCTCTTGTCTTGCCTGCATAAGAAGGCACTCCTACGCTGCAATCAATTGGGGCAGCTTCGCCCCGCGAGTGAGGCACTATGAAGCGAGCGTTACTCTTCGCCTTTGGCGCGGCCGCCCTGCTCTCCGCAGCGGCTCCTGCCCTGGTTTCGGCCCAGAATTTCCCGCCGCCGCCCCCAACCACCTTCTACGGCAAGGTCCCTTCGGGCATCGGCCCCGGCGATACCGTTATCGCGATCGTCACCGACGGCACGTCGTCGCAGGTCTGCGGTGACGGCGCCACCGCGAACGACACCAGCGGTGTTGTCTACGTGGTGGATGTGGTTGCCAATGCGCAGACCGCGGGCTGCGGCCAGACCGGCCGAAACGTCCAGTTCTACTTCGTCGGCGCCAAGCGCCTGGCGACGGACACGGCCGCATGGGCCGGCCCAGGCCCGAAGGAGCAGAACTTGACAGGTCTCGGTCAGCCGCTTACGCCCAAGAACCGCGCCCCGCAAGTCGCGAAGGACGGCGTCAACTAGGCTCCTCGTGAACCACTTTCGAAGCGAGCACGTCCCGCGGCCCGGGAACCGTTCCAGGTTCCTCGTGGCGGGAGTGCTCGCTTCGTCGTTCCTGGCGTTCGCGGCATTTGGCATAGCCCGGGCGGTCGACCCACCCCAGCCGGACTTCTTCTGGCCTTACGGCAAGGTCCAATCCGGGGGCCAGAACATCTCGCCGCCCGTCCAACGCGTCATCGCCATCGTCAACGGCAAAGCCTGCGGCGAAGCCACGACGCTGGTCGCGCAGGCTGGCCCCGGGGTGCCTGCCGGCGATGTAGGCAAGACGGTCTACGTGGTAGACGTCTTCGCCGATGGCGCTGGCTCGGGACAGCGCGCCGGCTGCGGACGGCCGGGCGATGTGGTCTGGCTCTACTTCCCGGAATCCCACCAGTTCGCTGCCCAGCTCGCGAACTTCGCCCAGGGCAGTCTCCGCTTCGACGTGGACCTCGGGGATGAGCTGCCGTTCCGGCTGCAGGGACCGATGCTGGCGAACGACGGACTGAACTAAGCGGGGGCGGACGCGATTCCTGCCTCTCGACAGATGTGCGCTCCCGGGCAGTGCGCGATACTGCGCGCGTCATGAGGATTCTCCGTATTGGGACCAGCAACGACGACCAAACCCCCGTTCCAGAAGCTCAGCGCGGCTGGAAAATCGCCGAACAGATGCTCGCTGAGGCGACCGGAGAACCGGTGGAAACCGTCCTTCGGCGCGGCTGGCCGAATTCGAAGTTCGGAGACCGTCTCGAAGCCTGGATGGAAGAACTCCAGCCCGATTTCGTCGTCATCCAGGTCAACAACTACTGGTACGGGCACGAATCGATTCCGCTTTGGCTGCACCGCCGGCTCGGCCGCGTGGGCGATTCGGTCGGCAGCGTCGGGGCGAAGGTCGGGAGATGGTCGTGGGTGGCCGACAATCGCGTGGCTCAGCTCGTGAACAGGCGCGCCCCGGATGTCCTGCCGTACGCAACCCATTTCTCCGTCGCGGAAGTGGCGTCTGGCATGGAGTCGGCTCTGCGCCGCGTGTTGACCCATGAGGGTGTGCTCCTCCTGGTTCGCGGCAACGAAGACTGGCATATCCCTACCGCCTCCGCGCGCTTCAACCGCCGCAACCGCGCTCGCAACGCCGCCATGTCAGCCGCGATGAGGGAGGTCTGCGAGCGTCTGCGTGTGCCGTACGCGCAGCGCCCTTCGAATCCGGAGGAAGTGCGAACTGTGAATAACGCTGGTTTCCATTCCGCGCCCGAAGAGCAACAGAATGCCGGAGCTTTCGATGGCGAGTCGATGATCGCGGCCTGGCGGAGCGTCCACTCCCTCGCCCTGCCCTGAGCTAACGCCAGAGCACCGCGACCAGTTTCTCCAGTGCCTCTCCCGCCCGCGGCCCCGGCGCGCGGAGGAAGAGCGAGGTATCGAGCACGGCGACGCGGTCCTGTTTGACGGCGGGCACTCCTGCCCAGGCTCGGTCGGCTTTGATCTGCGCATCAAGCCCGCCCTGCCCCGAAGGGAGGATGAGCACGGCCTCCGGAGCGAGCGCGGCGGCGGCGCCGACATCAATGACCCCAAAACCCGGTATTGGCCCGCCATCCGCGACGGAACCAAGCACGTTGGTTGCTCCGAGGTATTCCAGCAGGCTCCCGATATAGGTCGCCGAGCCGCCCCCGAAGACGTCCCGTCCGCCTCCGGTCAACACCAGCACCCTGGGCGCGCCGCCGCGGGCCGCGGCCACACCGCGGGCGGCCTCCGTGCGCGCTTCGAGTTGATCTCGCGCGGCCGCTGCCTCCGGCCCATGGTCCGTCGCCTCTCCCATCGCCGTCAGGGCCGCCAGAACCTCGGAGAACGAGTTCGCCTTCAGCATGTAGACCGGGCGGCTGAAGCGGTCGAAATCCCGTGTCCGGCCGGCCTGGTAGGCCGCGTCAGCCAGCACAAGGTCCGGCGCGAGCGCCTCGATGGCGTTGAAGTCGGGAGAAATGGCAGAACCGACAAGCTTCGCCGCGGGCGCCACATCCGCCGGCGTGTCGGAGGTGCGGCCCAGTACCTCCAGACCGATGGCCACGGCGTAATCGGCCGCGGCCGGGCTCAAGGCCACAACGGTCCGCACTTCCTCGGGCAGCGAAACGCTCCGCCCCGTCATGTCTGTGACTTGCCGGCCCCCGTTGGTGCCGCTTGCGGTGACCGTGGCCGTCGGCGAAGGCCTTGGCGGAACGGCCGGCGCCGCTTTCCCGCAACCGGCGAAGACGCCGGCGAGCAGCGCCACCGCCAGCCACCGTTTCACGCGCGTGCTGCGAGGCGCGCTTCAACGCCAATCGACTGCAGGTACCGGCCGGCTGCGCCCTGCCGCCCCCGGGGCGCCCTCAGCAACTCGACGATGTCATCGGCGGTATCAAGGTCCAGGCGCAGTTCACGGTTCGGACAGACCGCGACGTGCATGCCGGCCTTGCGCGCCGCCGCTGTGTGGCGGGCGAATGACGCTGCCCCGTACGCGAGCGGGAAGCGTCCAGGCGGCTCGAGAACCATCGCGTTCGTACCGCCGTCCCGGCTTTCCACCACGGCGATGGCGTTCGGACGCGACATCGAGAGCAGGTAGTCCACGGCTTCATTCGTCGCGAGCGGGAGGTCCGCATGGAGGATGAGCACCCGCTCCCGCCCGCTGCCTTCCGTCATGAGCGTCGCCAGAGCCGCTTCCAGTTGCCCGTTCAGGCCCTCGACGTCGGCGGATTCGGGCATCACGCGCGCCTTGCCCGCGGCGGCCGCTCGCACCCGCGGGTCGGCGGTCAGGACCACGGCCGCCGGACCAGCCGCGTGCAGCACCGATTCGAGCGTGATGATCGCCAGTGTTTCCCGCTCCTCCGGCGAAAGCAGGGGCGCCAGCCGGCCCTTCGCGCGGTCCAGCCGGTTCACCGGAATGAGCACGGGAACGCTCACCTGGCGGTCTCCAGGAAGGCGAGGATGTCGCGAGCCAGTTCCGCTTTCCGTTCCATGCTGGTCATCATCGTGTCCGTCACGAGGCAGCGAAGTCCCAGCGCTTCTACTTCATTCGCCAGCGCCCGGTCCTGCTCGTCGATGACGAACACATCGATCAGGCCGCTGTAGATCTTCGCCACCCCCAGAGCGGAAACCTCGTAACCCATCGTGGTCATCATTTTCGCCGCGGGGCCTTTCACCACCTGCCCGGCGATGATCGGGCTCACGGCGACCCGGGTGGCCTTCGTTGTTGCAAGTGCCGAGCGCACGCCTTCAACGGCGAGGATCGGTCCGACGCTCACGAACGGGTTGCTCGGCGCGAGGAAGACCGTCTCAGCGTCGCGCAGCGCTTCGATGACACCTGGCGCCGGTTTCGCCGCCTCGATGCCGGCGAACCGGATCGATCGCACATCAACCTCCGTGCGCAGCCGGACCATGTACTCCTGGAAGGCGAGTTCTCCCTCGGGCCCGGTGATCATCGTCCGCACCGGCTCATTGGTCATGGGAATCACGGTGCAGCGGAGGTCCCAGGCCTTCGCCAGCCCGGCAACGATTTCGTGCATCGGCACACCCTGGTGGATGAGGCGAGTCCGGTGGATCGCCATCGCCAGGTCCTTGTCGCCCAGGTTGAACCAGCGTTCGTAGCCGAAGCGCTGGAGCTGATCCACCACGGCGAACGTATCGCTGGTGAGGCCCCATCCCGTCTCCGGGTTGATCGCGCCGGCCAGTGCGTAGAGCACGATGTCGGTGTCCGGCGAGACGTGCAGGCCGAACATCTCCACATCGTCGCCGGTGTTCGAGATCACGGTGACTTCGGAGGGATCAACTACCTGGCAGAGGCCCTGGAGGAAGCGAGAAGCGCCGACGCCGCCGGCGAGCACGGTGTACACCCGGCGATCGTAACCGGCACGGGATGCTGCGTCGCGCTAGGTCGATTCCGGGCGTCTGACGGTCCGCGCGCCTACTGGCACGCGGGGATCGGGCGCTCGCGCCGCGGTTGCCGCCGGCTCTTCCCGGCTTCGCCGGACCGGCTCACCGAGCGGTTCCACCACCGGGTTGTGCCCGCGCGTGCCCGCTCCCAGTTCGATGGCGACGAGGATCGCGAACACCAGGTAGAGGAATGGTTCCTCCAGCAACCGGCCCTCGGACTGAGACTGGAAGAGGATCTCGATGAGCGCGGCCGCGCACCACGCCGCCATTAATCGCGAATACCGGTCGTCATACAGCCGGTATGCCGAGCGGCAGGCGACGATGACGCGCAGCGCGAACAGCGTGAGCATGCCGATGCCGACGATTCCCAGTTCAGCCAGGATGCTGATGAACGAGGTGTGCGAGAGCGTGGTCTTCGCCCACCAGGGGAGCGTCCAGAGGTAGCTGATGACCAGCGTGTGCTGGTAATTGCCCGAACCAACGCCGACGAGCGGGTTGTCCTTCCACATCTCCCAGCCGCCCTTGATCAAGAACTCTCGCTGGCCGATGAGCTGGATGCCCGAGGTGAGCGACTTCACCCGCTCGGCATTCGCGCCGCCCTGCATGAAGAGAAGCACCAGCAAGAACGCCAGCCCGCCGAATGCCACCGCGGTGAGGCGCAGCTTGGTGTACCTCCGGATCGGCGCCATGAGTACCACCAGGAACGAGGCGAGCAACATGCCCAGCCAGCCCGACCGCGACGCCGTTGTGACGATGCCGACGGCGCAGATCGCCATCATCGGGGCCGCGATGTAGACCGTGAGCCGCCGGGGTCCGGTGACCATGATCAGCCCCGCGGAGAGCGCCATTGAAATCGCCAGGAACCGCGCAAGGTTGTTCGGGTCCGCGAAGAACGCGTTGGAGCGGTAGCTGTAGTCATCCGATTGGATCAAGATCGCGCGCCACTGGAACACGCCGAGTACACGCTGGGCGATGGCGACGACGGAAAGCAGGGTTGCCGCGATGAGGAACGCGGCGACTATTCGCTCCAGGTCCTTCCGGTCCTCGATCATCGAGGGTGCGGCGAACACGAAGGCCACGTACATCGGCATGATCAGCACGCCGTTGGTCG
>CAZKZR010000002.1:0-24719 GCA_964557245.1 uncultured Anaerolineaceae bacterium
CTCGTGGTCGGACTTGAGGAGGGCGACGGGATCATTGGAGCTGGTTGTGGGCACAGGGCACCTCGCGTGGGATGGTGTGACTGTAGGAACTGTGCCGGGCAGGAAGCGCAACGAGTTTCCCGACAGATGTGAAAACGGCATTGCAAACGTGGTAGGGACGCGCGCGAGCGCGTGCGCAGGCGCACCGAAGCCGACTTCGCCACGACTCCGCAACGATGGCCGGTAGTTCGTAACAGGGCTGAGGCGGCCGCGAGACTAGGCTCGATGCAGCCGGACATTGCCGGCCGGACCACGCGATGACTGCCGAGTATCCGAAGGAAGCCCAGAACCCGCCGACGATTCCCGGCGCGAGACCTGAGCAACAGCCAGCCCCGAAAGTTCGAGTGCCGGACGAGAAGGCGCACGCGCAACCGCCCCAGCCCGAACACAAGCAGACGACCCAAGAGGAGCCGGAAGCGGGGGTAGCGGCCCCCGGCACGCGGACGCTGCCGCCTGGCGACCAGGACCAGAGCGCGATGGAGGACGCATGACATCGGATCGACCGACGGAAAAGGGCTCCCCGAGCCGCAACCCATCAGGCGCGCGGCTGGGGAACGCGGACCCCGCGCCCGCACAGCCGGGGAAGACCGTGCCGGAACCCGAGGACACGCAGTCACTGCCCGCGGCGGACTCGCAGCCCGGGAAGCCGGGCCACGGCCGTGCGCCTGAAGAACTCGAGCCGCCTGAGTGAGCGACCTAGCCCCAGGTTGTGCGGCGGTATTCGCCGAACGCCGACGTGTCGTACATCTCTCGCACTTCGGAGAGGCCGTCCCCGGCGACCTTCATGAAGCGCTCCGCGATATCCACGGCCTCGTCGAGAGAATCGACTTCGACGATGGCGAAGCCGCCAACAACTTCCTTCGATTCGGTGAACGGCCCATCGGTGCGGGTGACTTTGCCCGCGGCCTGGCGGATGCGAGCGCCGCGATCGCTGCCCTTCAGGCCATCGGTTACGAGCAATTGCCCGGCGGCGGCGAGTTCGCCGATGAAGGCGCCCATGGCCTCCTGCTCCGCTTCGGTGGGTGGAGCCTCGGATTCGGGTCCGACGTAGATCATCATGAAACGCATGGAGTTCTCCTCTGGCGGCGAGTTTGGTTCGCCTTCGTAAGGACGTCGAATGGGGCCGGCGCAGATCGACAAATGCGCCCAAATCTGCGCGACGAGGGATAACGGGGCCGAAAACGCCTCCAAACAGGTACGCTGGACGTTCGGGACGGAGGGATCAGCGTGACCAGGTCAGAAAACGAAGCGTTTTACGAGGTAAACCGCGCACGGTGGGACGAATCGGTCCCGATCCATGTGGCTTCGAGGGGTTACGACCTGCCGGGGTTTCTCGCGGGGGAGAAGTCGCTTTTCGAGGTCGAGACCAGCGAGGTCGGGGACGTGGCGGGCAAGGCGCTGCTGCACCTGCAGTGCCACTTCGGCATGGACACGCTGAACTGGGCACGGCTCGGCGCTAGAGTGACGGGGCTGGATTTTTCTGGCCCGGCGGTTGCACAGGCACGAGAGCTGGCGGCCCAGACTGGGATTCACGACGCGACGTTCGTGGAGGCCAACCTTTATGACGCACGCTCGGTGATCACGGGGCAGTTCGACGTGGTGTACACGGGGATCGGCGCGCTGTGCTGGCTTCACGACATCAGGGAGTGGGCACAAATTGCGGCTTCGTTCGTGAAACCGGGCGGATTCCTCTATGTGTACGAAGGGCACCCGATGCTGTGGGCACTGGACGATTCGCGGGACGATGGAGAATTGGTGCTGAGCACTTCTTATTTCGAAACGCCCCGCCCGAATGACTTTGAGGGCGAATACACTTATGTCGACGGTCCAGCGCTGCAGAACACGGCGACTTTCGAGTGGAATCACGGCATCGGGGAGATTGTCACGGCGGTTGTAGATGCTGGACTGCGGCTCGACTTCCTCCATGAACACCGGGAGGTGGCGTGGAAGGCTCTCCCGCACATGGAGCCCCTGGACGCCGTTCCCGACGGCAGCGGACATGCGAGGCGGACGGCCTGGCGGCTGCCCGAATCCCAGCGGGACTACTGCCCGTTGATGTATTCGCTGAAGGCGAGCCGGCCGGCGTAGCGCGCGGTCATTTCACCCAGCGTTCGCCCCAGCCTTCATCCGGTTGCGTGCCGGCGAACTCCCATGGCGCCCCGAACTTCTCGTCGTAGACGACGGCCTTGACGGGTTTCCGGTTGAGCGTGCCCTGGCGGTCCGTGGGATAGCCGACGGGGAGCAGGCAGTAGAGCTGGTTGCTCTCGGGGATGCCGAGCATCTCGTAGAGCTGTTCGCGCATTGGAAGATTGAAGATGGAGCTGCCAAGGCCCATGGCGCGCGCGGCGAGCTGAAAGTTCTGGACGGCGGGGAAGGTGCTGCCGCCGGGCGTTGAGTGGCGCCCTTTCATGCCCAGGACCGCAACGATGACGGGCACACGGTCAATGCCCAGGGCAAGGTCGCGGACGCTGAGGAGCGAAAGTCGCTGGTTGCGGGGAAGCTGCTGAATGTCCTCCTCGCTGCCGTAACGGGCTGAGTAACGGGACCAGCCCTCAACGGCCCATTCGCGCAGCTGGGTCTTGATTGCCTGGTCCCGGATGATGATCCACCGCCAATCCTGGGCGTTCTGGCCGGACGACGCACGGATCGCGGCATCGAAGCACTGAAAGAGCACGGCGTCAGGGACGGGATCCGGTTTGAAGCGACGGAGCGCGCGGGTGGTGTAGATGGTTTCGAAGAGTCCGGGGCGTTCACTCATGAGGGGATTCAATACCGAATTGACCGGGTCCGCCAGCGTTGTGGCCCGCTATTTCAGGATCCATTCGCTGGAATGGAGCGCGCGGCCACCGCCGCTGAACTTCGCGATGTCGGCGGCGATGGCGGCGCGGCCCTCTTCGGAATCGTAGAACCGCTCGCGGAGATCCTGCGCCGTCTGGAAATGGAGGTTCGCCATGCCGTCCCAGTCCGGCGCGCCTTCAGTGAGCGCAGAGGCGACCACGTTGCGGGTGTAGCGCCACATGCCGACATGGATACGAAGAGCGAGCGGGGCGTGTTGCTCACCCCAATACGTGGCGAACTGTTCGTGGGTCATCTGCGGGTGGCGAAGCGCCAGGAAAAATGACTTCACGCCGGGGGAACGCTCGCCGTCGGGCCAGTCCCGCGTGCAATCACGTTCAATACGCTCTTCCACATGGTAGGCGCGAGACTCACCGACCTCGGGCGCGAGGTCGAGTAGCCGCGCCGCCTCGGGGAGGTTATCCGCCCAGATCTCAGCGACGGCGTCGAAGGCGGGCTCTCCGCCGGGGCGAAGACCCGCTTCCTCGGCGGGGACGTCAACGAGGTTGACCGTGACGTGGGAGAGTTCTGGGCGGGCGGCGAGATCGCGTCCGAACGCCAGATAGCCGCGGGCAAACGCAGCGCGGTCCACACCTGGTTCGCGACGAACGAGGGCAAGGAGCTTGGACATGGCGACACCTCCGAGGCGCGCAGTCTGCGCCAGACGCTCGGAGGTGTCACGAGGCGATTGGTACACTGCGCGGATGCGGCAGGCGGCATTTCTTCGAGCGATCAACGTTGGGACGCATAACCGAATCAAGATGACGGAGCTTCGGGCGGTGTGCGAAGGAGCGGGACTGCGGAACGTGGTGACCTACCTGCAGACCGGCAACCTGTTGTTCGACGCGGACGGGAGCCCGGAAGAAGTCGCACAGACTATCGAAGGGGCGCTAATCGAGCGGGGATTGCGGAACGCCGCGACGGTCGTTCGGAGCCTCGGTGAACTCGAGGCGATCGTCGCAACGGACGCGTTCCGGGACCACCCGGTAGAAGCGTTCACGCGGTTCGTCACGCTGTTCCGGGGCGACCTGCCGGAAAGCGCCGGCGACACCGCGAGCAAGGCGAACCCGGGGAACATCCTGGTGACAGGTCGGGAGGTGTATTCGGTGCTGCCGGTGGACCGGCCGCGCGGGGTGGATCTCCGGGGAGACCTGGAGAAGAAGTTCAAGGTGCAAGGGACAACCCGGTACTTCCACATCGTGGAAGAGGTGACGCGGATGCTCGCCGAGGGCTAGGTGGGCTGGGAGCGAGTCTCGGAATCCGCGGGCGGCCCCTTGGCGGCGGTTTGTTGCCACCATTCGACGACGCGCCGGCGGAAGCGGTCCCAGCGTTCGCGTTCAAGCAGAACCAGCAAGCCGAATCCGATCAGCGCCGTCCCGCCGAGGCCGAGGAGCAGCCAGTAGGGCGTCGAGAAGAGCCCGCCAGTGATCATGCGCATTGCCGTGGCCGTGAGGGTGGAGACCCCGGCGGCGACCAGCCAGCGTCCATGCAGGAGGAGCCCGACGATGACCATGGCGAGGGCCAGGCCGATGAGTTCCAGGCCGAATTTACCGCCGGCAGGTTCGAAGCTCTGTTCAGCGGGAGGGAGGACGAGCATGAGTGCGCCGAGGAGCATGACGGCCTCGTGGACCAGGAGATGGCGGCCGAAGAGCTCAGGGGTGGTTCGGAAGGTGAGCCCAGCGAACACAATCCACGCGCCGATCGGAGCCGTGTAGGCCTGAACGTTCGATGGTTCGAAGGTAGCGATGCCCATGAGCAGTGCGCCGAGCAGCCCGGCGCTGCCGGCCATCCAGAGCCAGCGCTTCCAGATCCGGAGCCCTTCGCCAGTGACGGCGGCGGCGGTCATGGCAAGAACCGCAGCGGCGAGCGCCCACTCGGTGGTCGTTACGAGGCTGTCGGCGGGGGCGAGTTCGCCCTGCTTCTGAGCGAGGAGCACACCGGCCACGCCTCCAGCGATTAGCCAGGGCACCCAGGAGAGGTACGCAATAACGAGGTCGGCTTCGCCGGGACGGGGCGAGTACCGGCGCAGACGGGTGAGGATTGCCCATTCGCCGACAGCGAGGACGGCGAAACCGACAGGAAGGTAAGCGAGATCAGCGTCCTGCCAGCGCCATCCGGCCCAGATGGCGAGCATCAGGAACGAATTGGCCATCCCAAGGAAGACCCATCTCCGGATGCCGAAGTAGCCGGCTACCGGGCCGAGCACTCCGAGGGCGAGGACGGCAGTGAGAATTCCGTCGCCGCCAGCGGCAACAGCGGCGGCGATGGTTACGCCGGCGAGCCCGAGCGGCGTGAACGTCCAGAGGGCATCGCGGCGGAGGACCGGGAGGGCGAGCATCGCCCAGGGGACAAGGGCGACGGCGGTGAGCGCCCAGGCACGATCGGGACCAGCGAGTTCGAGTACGCCATTCAGGGACGCGGCGGCGCCGAACACGAAGGCGAATCCGGCCTGGACGAGGCCGACGCGCTCAGCGCGAAGGACGAACGGGCGGGCCTGGGAATCGAGGAGACGGGCGATTGTCCCGTTCGATCGCCAAGCGGCGACGAAGAACAACGCGGCGGCGGCCGCCTGTGTGGCCAATCCGTGGGCAGGATGGGTGTAGTTCACGGCGAGCGTGAGGATGGTGGCGCCAGGACCAAGGAGCAGCGCGTAAGCCCAAAGAGTCCTTTCCAGTTGCTGGTTGCGACGGAGCACCTGCTCGGAGGCAGCCATGGCGGCAGCGACCGCGAGCGCGGGATAGGCCCACCATTCGGGCCCTACGCCGGCGGCCCAGAGCGCTGACGCGCCGAAGACGGACGCGAGGAGGGGTGGTCCCAGGACCGTTTCATCGCGCAGGGCCAGGGCGTGCCAGGTCCAGCCGGCGAGGATGCTGGCGTAGGCGACGGGGAGTTGCCACTCGACTGGTTCAAGGCGGAACGCAAGTGCGTGAGCGGAAATCAGCGCGGCGGCGGAACCGACGATCGAGGCTGCGCGCCAGGCTGTGCGGTAGCGGGCATCGTAGTAGGCGGGCACGAAGTAGCCGGCGGCAGCGGCAGCGGCCCAGGCGGTGAGCCACTCGAGGCGCATATCGAATTCGGCCCAGCCGAACGAAGCGCCGAAGGCAGCCGCCAGGGCGGGAAGTACGACGATGGCTTCGCGGACGGAAAGACGCCACCACGCGACGACGAACGCGGCGGCCAGCAGCGACTCGCCGTACGCGAGCGGAAGGGCTCGATGGGCGGCGGCAGGATCAAGCTGTGTCAGCTGGGCGACACCCACGCCCAGGGCCAAAGCGACTGTGGCGCCGGCGAGCCAGGCGCGGGTCCGCGATTTTTCATCGAAGATTGCCATTGCGACGTAGCCAAACGCAGCGGGAACGGCGAACGCTCCCCACCACCAAACCGACAGGTCCCAACGGGCCCAGGAGAAGGCGAGAACGGTTGCGCCGGCGAGTGCGGGGGCGGCCGCCGGTGGAAGGCGCCAGGCGAAGCGCCAGGTGGCGAACGCGGCCGATGCCGCAGCGAGCGACACGGCGTAGACCATTGGCAGGGCGAACTGCTGGACTTCCGCATCAGCGAGGAGCATGGCGTGAGCCAGGGCGATTCCGAGCGATGGGCCCAGGCAAGCGAGGTTCCACCAGGCGGCGCGGTATGTCGGAGAACCGAATTTGGCGAGCGCGAGGTATCCGAACGCCGTGGCGGCGGCATAGCTCGCGAACCACTCTGGCTGGAGGTCGTAGCCGGCCCAGCTGGCCGTGAGCGCTGTGGCGGCGACGGCCGGTGGAAGCAACGCGGCCACTTCAGCCCAGCGCCACTTCGCGTAGGCGATGCCGAACCCGGCTGTGGCGAGGAAGTAGGTGGCGGGCAGCGCCCAGCGAGATTCGTCTCCGAGGAGACTGGCGACGTGTGCGCCGGCGATGGCGCCGAGAGCGGAGACCGCGAGCAGCGCTGCCCAGTTGCGGGCGAAGGAACGCTCATCGAACCAGGCGATCGGCAGGAATCCGAGTCCACAGGCGGCCGCGAACGGCGGGTACCACTCCGGAGGCAGATCGTACTGAGCCCATGCGAAGCCGAGCGCCGTCATCGCGGCCAACGGCGGCACGAGGGCCGGAGCGGCACGCCACTGGTAGCCCCAGCGAGCGAACACCGCGGAAGCGCCAAGCAGGGAGAGCGCGTAGGTGAGCGGCAGGGGGTGGTGCGCTGCTTCTTCGGTGGCCACGGCAACGTGAGCGCCACTAACAGCGACGGCGCCGAACGCGAAGGCGATCTGCAGCCAGGCCTCCCGGGACTGTGGTCGGTCAAACCACGCCAGCGCGACGTAGCCGAGCGCGGAAGCAGCGGCGAAGGGCGGGAACCATTCGGGCGCAAGATCCCATTGGGCCCAACCGAAGGTCAGCGCGGTCATCCCGGCGAGCGGGGGGACGAAGCCGACGGACACGTTCCACTCGAAGCGCCAGCGGAAGGACGCGCCGACAGAGGCAGTGAGGCAGATGGCGTAGGCGACGGTCAACGCCCAGCGGCTGGCTTCGGGTTCGAGCACGGCGACGTGGGCACCCATGATGGCGAGGACCGCCGCGGCGAACGCGAACGGGGCCCAGAAGCGAGCGGGCACGGGAGGTTCGAGCCAGGCAAGAGCGACGTAGCCCAGTGAGGCGGCGGCAGCAAAGGCCGTGAACCATTCGGGCTGGATGTCCCACTGTGCCCACGTCAGTGCGAGGGCGGTGAGTGCCGTAAGCGCGGGCAGAGCGCCGGGCGCCGGGCGCCAGGCGAAGCGCCAGAGCGCGGACGCGACCAGAGAGGTTGCGAGGGCGGGGCCGTAGGCCGCCGCCAGCGACCAGTGGGCCGCATCCGAGTCAACCGCGAGCGCGGCATGGGTGATGGCTGGACCGAGGAGCGCGGTGCCCGCGATCGCGAATCGCCAGGCGGCGCGACGGTCCTCCCGGTCGAAGACGGCGAGCGCGAGATACCCGAGCGGGGCGATGCCGGCGTACGCTCCGAACCATTCGACGCCCACGCCCCTGGCTGCCCAGGCGGAGCCGAGCACCACCATGGCGGCGGCCGGCGGCATTGCGGCCGCTGCTTCGATCCAGCGCCAGCGCGCGTACGCACCGGAGGCTCCGATGAAGGCGAGGGCGTAGGTAACCGGCAACACGCCGGGGACCGAATCCGCCGGTTCAGGTTGCCAGGCGGCGAAGTGGGCGAGGATCAGCGAAACGGCACCTAACGCAGCAGCGGCAGCGGCCCAGGCGCGGGCGCGGCGTTCGGGTTCAAAGTGGCCAACGACGAGGTAGCCGAGGCCGGCCACGGCAACGAACGGGACGCGCCATTCCGGTGAACTATCGAAGGCGGCCCAGGCGAATGTACCGCCGGCGGTTGCCCCAAGGGCAGGGAGGGCTGCCAGCGCCAGGGGATCGCGGCGCCAAGGGAGCCCGGCAAGGGCGGCGGCGAAGACGAGCGCGTAGCCAACGGGCGCGGCGAATTGGTCATCACCGGTGACGGCCGGGGCCAGGTGTGCGAGGGCGAGCGCCGGGACCGCCACGACGAGCGAGCCGAAGGCGATCCAGCGGGCCAGGGGAATGGTCTCGAGTTTCGCGACGGCCCAAACGTAGCCGGAGACCGCGATGGCGAGATACCAGGGCCCGAACCAGGCGACGGGCAACTGCAAGACGGCGCCAAGGGAACCCCAGGCGACAAGGGCGGAAGGCACCGCAGGCGCGAAGTAGAGCTTGCCGTAGCCTCGCAGAGCGAGGGCGAAGTAGAGCACTGAGCAGCTACTGGAGCCGAGGAGCCAGAGCATCTCGTTCGAGACCTGGTCTTCGCCGAGGACCTGGGTGCGCAAGGCGAGGAAATCGATCGGGACGAGGATTGCGCCGAGAGCAAGGAAGACCGGGGCTGCTTCCTTCACGCGATCCCAGCGGTGCAACCAGAGGCCAAAGACGAGGAACCCGACCGCATAAGTGGTGAGGACGGCGAAGCGGATACCGCCGGATAGGGCTTCGCCCTGGTAGGCCATGAAGATGACGGCGGCTACGGAGAGCATGAATGCGCCGACGTAGAGGAGGATGTCGGCCTGGCGTTCCGCGGCCCAACCGAGGACGGCACGGCCCATATCGCCGATGGTGGGGCCGGGAGGGCCTTCCGGGATGGCGGCAACAGGACGGACCGGCTCCGGCGCCTTCACGGCAGCGGCCGCGACAGGATGCACCTCGGCTGGTGCAACGTGGACGGGCACCGGCTCGCTCGCGACCGGGGGAGGGGCAGCGGCCGGGATCGGCGCAGGCGCCGGGACGACAGCTGGAGGAGGAACGACCACCGGCTCGGGCTCCGGCTCGGGCTCGGGGCGTGGGCGAAGGGCGCGGAGCCGCCGGTCGTATTCGTTGCGAAGGCGGTTGAAGCTGGCGCGGTCAATGAATCCGTTTTCGAAGTCACGGCCGATCAGGTTCAGATAGCGGGCGATATCGGTGATTGGGGTGGCAAACACCGGCCAGTTCCATTCGGTGTTGCAGGACGGGCAGTGGAGCAACGAACGGGGGAAAGATTCGCCGCAGGACTCACAGTAACGCGCGACGACGCCAGAGGTGGCACCGAACGGCCTGGCTGGAGTCGGCTCGCCGGCGGACTGGCGAATGGGTTCCGGCGCCGGGGTGTGTTCGTGGGTGGCGGGCGGAGCTGAACTCGGGGGGCTCGTGAAGACGAACCAGCAGGCGCCGGCGAAGCCGGCGGCCCAAACGAGGAAGACCCCCATTCCGCCGACGAACTGACTTGCGATGAACGAGCCGAGCGCGAGGAACGGCGACACCACCACCGAACCAACGACGACGATGATGATCTTTACCGACCAGTGGAGGCCCCGGAACTGATCGAAGAATCCGGGACGCCGGGTTGGTTCAGTCATAGCCGCACCGTCCGTGGGGCAAGCCCCGCGCCAGATTGCAGTATGCAATTACGTTTGGTCAGGATCGAATGGGTCTGCTGCACGGCCCGATCGGGCCACTCACTCGCAAGCGAGCGATTAGGCAGGCTAGACCGGGTCGGGCGGGAGGGAGCCTTCGGGGGCCTGGCGCTCCGTGCCGCCCCATCGAGTGCGGCGGAACTGTTCGGCGTAGTCCACTCCATAGCGCTTGCCTGCTCGCTCGGCGCCTCGCCGGATGGTGCGGTCGATGTAGCCGCGGTAGTCGTGCGGGTCGAGTCCAGTGACCCGCGGGACGTCATACGGAGCCGATTCGATGGCGAGTTGGTGGTCACGGAGGGTGAGCACCATCTGGCTGTCGTAGCAGCACAGCGCATCGATCTTCTTCTGAATGGCGTTTCCGGAAATATCGACGTACTTATTCACGTCGATAGGGTTCTTGGCGAAGTACCAAACTTCCGGCACGTAGAACGGACGGACATCGCCGGCCAGTTGCTCGGGGTGATAGAGCGGGAAGTGGGCGAGACTCGACGCTTCCATAGCCGCCCAGGAGACGGCTCGATGGTCCGGGTGTCCTTCGTACGGCGCCCACGGATCCCAGGTGAAGACGATGTCCGGGCGATGGCGACGGATGGCCTCCATGAACTGGGCCCGGAGCGTGGTGTGGGGCGTATCGCAAAGGAATCCATCCGGGTAATCGAGGCAGGCGACCGACTTGATGCCGAGGATTTGCGCCGCGGCATCTGCCTCTTTGAGGCGCAGCCCGAACATCTCTTCGGAGGTGAGTTCGAAGGTGCCTCGGGCGTTGTCCGTGGCGAGGACGACGTGGACATCCCAGCCGCGTTCGCAGAGCAGGGCGACGGTGCCTCCGGCGAAGAACTCCATGTCGTCGCCGTGGGCGGTAAGGACGAGAGCGGTGGGCATGGCCGGGATTCTGGATTGCCGGATGGCGCTTGTCGATTGAGGCGATGCGTAACGCCGGGGGTCCGGACTACCAGCCCTGGCCGAATTTTTCCCGGTAGGCGACTTCGCTGACGGGGAGACGCTTGTTCTTGCCGAGCTTCACGGCGGGATAGCCCATGGGAATGACGGCATCGATATGGGTGCCTTCGGGTATGCCGAGGAAGTCCTTGAGTTCCTGCTCTTTGAGCTTGCCGCGGGAGGTGGTGAGGACGGTGCCAAGGCCGGCCGCCTGGGCGGCGAGGAGGAGGTTCTGGATGCCGGGGTAGATAGAGCCGGCCCAGGCGGCCGCTCCGGTGTTTGACATGCCAAACGGGTTTTCGGCGCAGACGAAGATGAGCACGGGCACCTGGTCCCAGGGCGTGCGGCCGGGGCCGGGCTGTTCATCGACGAGTTCGGCGATGCGGCGCCTGGCGGCTGGGTCCTTGACCACGAGGAACCGGAGGACCTGCACGTTCTTGGCGCTCGGAGCGCGCGTGGCGGCTTCGAGAATGCGCTCGATGGTCGCGTCGTCAACGGGGTCGGCAGTGAATTCGCGGACGGCGCGCTGGCGGGCCATGAGCGCGCCGAGTGATTCGAGGTCGGGGAGATCGGGCATGGTGGTGCTCCTGTGGGATCGCGGGTGATCGAGTCTGACGGATTGTGCATGGACGTTTCAACGTGCGCGGCCGGAGGTGCCAGTGGTCATCGGGAACACGTGCGTTAGGCGCACGGCGCCGAGGGGGGACGAGCCCCCGGGACTACGTGACGTGGCGAAGTGCGGTAATGGCGGCGTCGGTGAGCAAGGCGTCGGCTTCGGGCGCGAATGGGGTGACTCCGGCTTCGTAGCCGCCCTGTTCGTACGCTTCCGGGCGGCAGAAGTAGCCGGGGTAGTCGTTGGCGTAGGCGATGACGAGCAGGTTCTCGAGTCCCGAGCGCCGGCGAATGTCCTCGCCTGTTTCGAAAAAGACCTCGCCGGGGAGGGCAACGAGGTGGAGGTTATCGCCGAGGGCGAACGCCTGGACCTCCTCGGTGCGGCCGGGGCCTTTGCCGCGGGTGCGCGCGAGGGAGAGGCGCTCCATCCGCATAGCGGTGAGCACTTCCATGCCCGCGCGTCGAGCCTCGAGCGACATCCCGGCGGCTTCCTCGCGGGCGAACCCGGACTCCAGGGTAGCCAGGCGGGATTCCAGTTCTTCCGCCGGTGGCCCCTGACGATATGGCGCTTCAAAGGACACTGTCGCGCTGCGCAGGGCTCCGCGAACCAGGACACCATCGACGGGCTTCGGCGTGCGTTCGTCCCAGCGAATGTTGTCGCCCTGGTGGCCGAGGCCGAGCGGGCGGAGTTCCTGTGAGAGCGCGGCCGCGCGGGCGCCGGCGATAGACCCAACCCGGCGCACGTTGGCGAAGTCCTGCTTCATCCAGGCGGGGTTGATGTTGCCGCAGGCTCCATTGAAGAAGAGCGCTGTGCTACTTCCGCCGATCACTTGCTCCAGCGTTCGGCGCAGCTCTCCGGGGTAGTCGGCGGTGATCTCAAGGTTGTCGAAGTTGAGGACCGTCGGGTGGCACGCATAGCGCACGAGCGTCGCGAGGTTCTCACCGGCCGGGGTATCGGCGGCGACGACATCGAGGCGGTGGTCGATTGGCCAGTCCGGATGGCGGCGATTCTGAGCGAAGCTCGCGAGTTCGGCGTGGCCGTACTTGAGGACACTGTCCTGGGCGGCGCGATGGGCGACGCGCACGGCCCCTGCGATTTTGCGCGCGACTTCTTCGACCAGGACGGGTTCGCCACGCCCGCGCACGCCCGCAGGCCCCGCGTGGGTATGCGTCGCCGCAATCATGACGTGAGCAGGCGGGATGCCGGGGCGCTCGGCGATGAGTTCACGCGCGCGTTGGGCGAGGAAACTTCCGATGCCGATGAGATCGCAAACGACGAGCGCGACCTGCGTAGCGCCATCGGAGAGGAAGAGGGCGCGCGCGTAAAGCGGGTCATGGACGCCGAGCGAGACGTCAGTGCGGCCGCCATACCCGTCGAGGGGAGTGCCGACCGGAGGAGTGATATCGATGGAGGCCGCGCCGATTTGCATAGCGCGGAAGCGTACACGGTGCGCGAGCCGCCGCGCCGGGGGTGGCCGGCGGAACGAGGCGAGGGGCGGCGGCTTTCGAATCAGGGCCGAGCGTTAACAGTCAGTTGTTGCATGCCACGAATCGGCGTCGTAATGTGTTGATAGCTGGAACGGAGTGCTAGCGAAGCACAACCAGCCCCTCCATTTGTCCCGGCACCCAGAGAAACGCAGCGATGGGTGCGGCATACGTTCTCACAACGCAGCAAGTTCCCCGTCCGCTCCGGACACACTCTGTACCCCCTGGTAGCTCCATTGGAAGAAACCGAAACTCAAGCACAACTGATCAGCAGCAACGGACACTCCGCGGACGGCGAAACGCCGGCCCCGGCGCCGGCCCCACGGAGGCGCACGACGCGAGCGAAGGCCGCCCCGCCACCAGAAGATGTGGTGGATGTGGCCGCAGTGGTCGCACAGGCGGAACCGTCGAGCGAGGCAACGGAAGCGCCGCGCGCGCGCCGTACCTTCAAGCGAGAGCCGAAGCCGGATACGGCTGCGACTGAGCCGTCGACGCAGGCGAGCGAAAACGTGGCTCCTTCCACGGAAGCCGCGGAACCGCAGCGAGAGCGGACGTTCCGCCGAGAGAACCGTGACAACGGCAACTCGGAAGCGGCGCCGGAAGGGGGAGCTCGCGCTGAGAGCGGGGAGCCGCGCCACGAAGGCAGGCGGGAGCGCGACAACCGTGAGAATCGCGGGGACCGCCGTTGGGGCCGAGATCGCGGCGATCGTGGGGAACGCGAAGGGCGCTCAGAGCGCGTCTGGCCGCCGGTGGACGGCGGCGATTACCTGCCGACGCCGCGAGACGACCGGGGCAATCGTGGCGATCGGCAAGACCGCCAGGAGCGGCAACAGCAGCCACCGGCGCCGCAGATGGCGCCGCTAAACATCGCCGAGTTGGAACAGAAGTCCCGGGAGCAGCTGGCGGAACTGGCGATCGAGATGGGACTCGAAGAGGCGGCCGTCCTGCGGAAGACGGACCTGATTTTCCGGTTGCTGCAGCACCAGGCCGAAGCACGCGGGAATGTGTTTTCCGGGGGCTTCCTGGAAGTCAGCGATGACGGGAATTACGGGTTCCTGCGCGGCGAATCGATGCTCCCGGGGCCTCACGACATCTACGTTTCGCAGTCCCAGCTGCGGCGGTTCGCGCTGCGGGCCGGCGACTACGTCACGGGCCAGGTGCGGCACCCCAAGGACAACGAGAAGTACTACGGCCTGTTGAAGGTGGAAGCAGTCAACGGGATGGACCCGGAGACGGCAAAGCGGCGGCCGTTCTTCGAAAACCTGACGGCCATCTTCCCGAAGGAACAGCTGAAGCTGGAGACCACTCCGGACAACCTCACGCATCGGTTGATCGACCTGATCGCGCCGATTGGGCGGGGGCAGCGTGGTCTGATCGTGAGCCCGCCGAAGGCCGGAAAGACGATGCTGCTCAAGAACATCGCGAACGGCATCGCAAGCAACTATCCCGACGTGCACCTGATTGTCCTTCTGATCGGCGAACGCCCGGAAGAAGTGACCGACATGCAGCGCAGCGTGCGCGGCGAAGTGGTCAGCAGCACGTTCGATGAGCCGGTTGAGGACCACACGCGCGTAGCGGAGATGGCACTCGAGCGGGCGAAACGGCTGGTTGAAGGCGGCAAGGACGTGGTGATCCTGCTGGACTCGATCACGCGCCTGACCCGGGCCTACAACCTCGCTCTTCCGCCCAGCGGCCGAACCCTTTCCGGCGGTGTCGACCCGATCGCGCTCTATCCGCCGAAGCGGCTGTTCGGCGCGGCGCGAAAGTGCGAAGAAGGCGGTTCGCTGACGATCCTGGCGACGTGCCTGGTCGATACCGGCTCGCGCATGGACGAAGTGGTGTTCGAAGAGTTCAAGGGGACCGGCAACCTGGAGCTTCGGCTGGACCGCAAGCTGGCCGAACGTCGCTTCTACCCTGCGATCGACGTGCAGGGGAGCAGCACGCGGCGGGAAGAGCTGTTGTTGGACGAACGGACGCTCAAGGGAGTCTGGCTCGTGCGCAGGATGACGGCTATGATTTCGCAGAACTCGCCGAACCAGCTCGAGGCAACCGAACGGTTGCTTGAGCGAATCGCGAGGACATCGACCAATGAGGAGTTCCTCGGTTCACTCAAGACCGAGCTCTAGGGGGAATCCCCTAGGGGTCCCGCATTCCGGTTGTCAGTGATTGCCGGAATAGCCTGGGAGGGAGGCAGCGAGCAAGGTTAGGCTGGCTCAGCCTGTGACGATGGCCCCCGCCACGTCCGCCTGACCGAACGCTTTATGAGCATCGACGGATCACGGGCACGTTCGCACGCCCACTCGCGGCGCCATGGGCGGTTCACCGTGCACGGACTGGTGGTAGCACTGGCCGTGGGCGCGGTTGTGTTTGCGAGCCAGTTCCCGAACTCGTCGAATGCCATGTCCAGCAGCACGGTGCCGACGTTCAGCCTCTCGGGGATGGCCGGAACCACGCAGACTCACGCTCTGACCGCCTTCCGCCCCTCCGCCAGCGTCCAGACCATGGATTCCGTCGCGACGACGAACATGCGGACCGACGTCCTGGCCGAGCGGTCCGTGGGGGTGATTTCGCCGACCTCTTCGCTATCTTCCGGCGTCGCCGCGGCTGCCGCGACCTCGGGAGAGGTAGGCGCCGGCGTCAAGCCACTGGCGGACATCATCGATCCGCGCAGCCCGATTGTTGAATACCGAACGCAGGGTGGCGACTCGATCAGCGGCATCGCGCAGCGTTACGGCGTTTCGATGGACACGATCCTGGCGAACAATCCGACGCTCGACGCGAACCATCCGAACCTGATCCAGAAGGACATGACAATCATCATCCCCCGCAAGGACGGCATCCTTTACAAGGTTGCCTACGGGGACACGGTCGACAAGATCGTGAAGCAGTACGACAACATCACCTCGGACACGGTGGTCGCGTACAAGCCGAACAACATCAGCAACCCCGGACAGCTGGAGCAAGGGCAGTACGTGTTGCTGCCGGGCGCGACAATCAAACCGCCGCCACCTCCGCCGCCCCCGCCACCGGCGAGCAGCCCGGGGAACCCCGGTTCGGGCGCAGGGGTAGGCACCGGATCGACCGGGAGCACGCCTCGGCCGTCGGGTGGCAAGTTCACGAACTTCCCGCTTGCCGCGTGGCACGGTGTGAGTGACCCCTTCGGCGTCAGCCGCGGTGGTGGTTCGTACCACACCGGCATCGACCTCGACATGTACGGGTTCGCGTTCTCGCCCATCTTCTCGGTGTGCGACGGGACGGTGATTTCGACGGAGTACCTGACGTACTCGTACGGCTACCACGTCATCGTGGACTGCGGTGACGGCTGGACCACCCTGTACGCGCACATGAGCCAGATCAATGTGAACCCCGGTCAGCGGGTTTCGGCGGGCAGCACGCTCGGCATGACGGGCCTGACTGGATTCACGACGGGACACCACCTGCACTTCGAAATCCGGTACCAGGGCGGGTATGTGAACCCGGCTCTCTACCTGAACTTCTAGTCCGCACTGTTCTCAAGCTAACGGCGTAGAATCCGCGAGCCGGGCGCTTCCGGTTGGAGAGCCGATGCCCGGAGCGCTCGAAGGTGTGCGGGTCCTGGAGCTCGCCGAAGGTGTGAGCGGACCCTACTGCGGCAAATTGCTCGCGGGGCTCGGCGCGGATGTCATCAAACTCGAGCCCGACGGCGGAGACCGCTCACGCCGCGAAGGGCCGTTTCCCGGCGACATCCCGCACATCGAACAATCCGGGTCCTTCCTGCATCTCAACACCGGCAAACGCAGCGCCCTCGGAAGCCAGACGGAGATCAGCCGGCTGCTTACCGATGCAGATGTCGTAATAACAGGCCGGCGGCCGTCTGAGTTGGCGGCAGCCGGGATCGACTTTGCCGCCTGGCGGCGGATGTACCCTCGGCTGATCATCGCCAGCGCGACCACATTCGGGCTCGAGGGACCGTATTCCGACTACCTCGGGGGCGAACTCGTGGCCTATTCGCTCGGCGGGTACGCAATGCTCACCGGCTCGCCGGAACGGGAGCCGCTGAAGGCGTACGGCTCGCTGGTGGAGTTTCAGGCGGGGGCACACCTCGCGCTCGGAATCGTGGCCGCGTTGCTTCGGCGGGACGTGGACGGCAAGGGCGAAGTGGTCGATGTGGCGGCGATGCAAGCGGCGACGTTCATGCTGGGCGGGGTGGAACAAGGGGCGCACTTCTACGGCCGCATTGCGCGACGCAACGGCACGCGGCTGCTGGGTTTTCCGCCGGAGCACTCCTATCCGTCCACTATCCGGCCGTGCGCGGACGGCTATGTCCATTGCCATTCGAACAACCGGTACCTGGACCTGCTTGGGGCGCTGATCCCTAACCCGCGGCTGCTGGAACGGGACCTGCTGGCTTCGATGATGGGCCATGCGGACGAGGTGGACGCAATCATGGATGCGTGGCTCGCGGATAAAACGCGGGACGACATCGTGGAGATGGCGCAGGCGTTGCGGCTGCCGTTCACGGAAGTACGGGAGCCGGGCGAGGTAATGGCGGAGGAACACCACAAGGCGCGCGGCAGCTTCGTCACGGTGAGCCACCCGGGCGCCGGACCGGTGTTCCAGCCGGGCGCGCCGTTCCGAATGTCGGCGACGCCGTGGGAGACCAAGCCGGCTCCGATGCTTGGCCAGCACGACGGAGCGACGTGGGCGGAGCGTGAACCGGCCAAGTCCTTCACCCGGAGGTCGGGGCCGAAGCCGCTGGCGGGGCTGCGCGTCATCGATTTTACGAACGCGGTGGCGGGGCCGATTGCAGCGTTCATCCTCGCCGACCTCGGCGCCGAAGTGATCAAGGTGGAGGCGCCGACGAGCCGGCCGAAGGTTGCGGCGGGGACGGCACCGTTGCTCGAGGGGGCGGATGTGCCTTCGTACAACCGGATCATGACGTTCAATGAGTTGAACCACGGAAAGCGGAGCTTCGTGCTGGACGTTTCGAAACCGGAGGGCAAGCAATTGTTCCTCGAGTTGGTGGCCAAGTCGGATGGGCTGGTCCAGAACTTCGCACCGCGGGTGATGGGAAACCTGGGCATCGATTGGGAGACGCTGCGGGGCGTGAATCCGCGATTGGTGATGGCGTCGATGCCGGCCTTCGGGCTTTCAGGCCCGATGCGAGACCGGATTGCGTATGGGCCGGGGGTGGACGCCATGAGCGGCCTGAGCCACCTGACTGGTTACAGCGACGGGCCGCCGATGAAGCCGGGCAACTTCTTCTGCGACCAGCAGGCGGGCGTGTTGACCGCGTTCGCGGTGTGTTCGGCGTTGAGGAATGCCGAGCGCACGGGGGAGGGTCAGCACATTGAGCTGGCGATGATCGAAGGCGAGTTCCAGGTGCTTGGCGACGCCTACATCGACTTCGCGATGAACGGACGGGAACGGCGGCGATGCGGGAACGACCATGCCGGGATGGAACCGCACGGGATGTTCCGCTGTGAAGGAGAGGACGCGTGGGTAGCGATCGCTGTTGAGAACGACGAGCAGTGGGGGCGGCTGGCGGACATCATCGGCCGCCCGGAGCTTGCTGCGCTTGGGTTGGATGAGCGCAAATCGCGACGCGACGCCGTCCGGGCGGCGGTAGGAGAATGGTCGACGGCAATGACCGACTACGAGGCCCAGGGGATTCTGCAAGGGGCAGGCGTGCCGGCAGCGGCCGTTCTGAACCCACTGCAACTGCTTAGCGACCCGCATGTGCTGGCGTATGAAGGCTTCCAATACGTGGGCACGCCTGGTGTCGGGGGCACGCCGTATCCCCGCGTGGCGTTCCGGCTGAGCGACACTGCGACGCCGGTCTCTGGTCCGGCGCCAGGTTTCGGCGAGGCAAACGACTATGTCTTGCAGACGGTGCTGGGCAAAGACCCAGGACGGATCGCTGAACTGCGCGCGAGCGGGGTGATAGCGGATGAACCACAGGGCGTTGGCCATTAAAACAGGAGGACCGCATGAAGCGCGTGTTGATCGAGTCGGACGGGGCGGTGAGGACCGTGACCCTGAACCGGGCAGAGAAGCGGAACGCGATGGATGCCCTGATGCTGGAGGAGCTGGCGGCAGCGTTCTCGCGAGAACCAACCAGCGAGGAACGCGTGACGGTGATTCGCGCGAACGGCACGGTGTTTTGCGCGGGGCTGGACCTGAAGGAGCGCGGCGAAGGCGGGCCGATGCGCGGCGCGAGCCCCATCGAGCATGTACTGGACGCGATCGAACACTATCCGTTACCGGTGGTTGGAGTGGTGCAGGGCGACGCGATAGCCGGGGGTAACGAGCTGGCGTTGCATTGCGACATCGTGGTTGCTTCGACGGCGGCGCGGTTTGGGATGTCGCTCGCGCAGATCGGCCTCGCGCCAACGTGGTTCCTGGCCAAGAAACTGCTCGAAGTCGGCGGGCCGGTGGCAGCGCGGGAGATCTTGCTGCTCGGCGACCCGATCCCAGCGGAACGGATGCATGCGCTGGGTCTGATTGCCCGGGTCGCTCCGCCGGACGGACTCGAGTTCGCGGCGAGCGCGGTGATCGACCGGCTGGCTGCGAACGCACCGCTCTCGCTGCGGGCGATGAAGGCACTGCTGGTGAGGGAAATGGCCTTCCGCGATGACATCCCGCACACAGACGTCGATGCGCTGGTGGACGCGGCGCGGACCTCCGCTGACGCGCGGGAAGGCATGGCTGCGCGCCTGGAGAAGCGGGCACCACGGTTCGAAGGCCGCTAATTATCAGTTGACGCCTTACTCAGCGTGGGTCAGAGTCCGCGCAGATTGTGGGGAGGAATACCATGACCAGTTTGCGTTCGGCGATCTCAGACCTGCACAGCGATGAGGAGGGGCACGCAGTGCCCGCCGTTGGGGCGCTCGTCGGCGCTGTTGGCGCGATTCTGCTCGGGATCGGCGCGGCGAATGACAGCGGCGCGCTGGCGATAACCGGCGGCGTCCTCGCAGGGGTAGGGATCCTTGCCGCGTCGGTGCTGGACCACATGATGGTGGAGTACGGAATCTACGACCGGCTCGAAAAGCTGGAAGGCAAGAAGTAGCGATCAGCGCGTTCCGATCGCGCGGAACGTTTCGGCGTTCCGTGGTGCGTGGCCACCAATGTCGTTGTTGAAATAGACCCAGGCGGTGGCAACGCCATCGAGGCCGGCGATGGCGCGGTGCCAGTGGCGTAAGGCGTCTTCAGTGTAGCTGCCGTGGTACTTCGCGCCGGGGCCGTGGAAACGGAGATACGCAGTGGCACTGGTGGCGCGGACGGGAGTCCTGGTTTCGCCCATGTCGAACATGGCGAACGATGCGCCGGCGCGTTCCAATACGCGATACGTCTCATCGTTCCACCACGATGGGTCGCGAAATTCGAAGACGGGTTGGACGGCCTTCGGCAGCGATTCGATGAACGTTTGGAGACGAGCGGGATCAGCCGGGAAGTTCGGCGGAAGCTGGAAGAGCATCGGCCCGAGGTGGTCGGCGAGCGGTTCGATGCGGTCCCAGAGGTTTTGGATTGCCTCTTCGGCGTTGGCCAGGCGGTGGAAGTGCGTCACGAGACGGCTCGCCTTCACCGCGAAAGTGAAGCCTTCAGGGGCGTCGCCGTGCCAGGAGCTCACGGCGGATTCTGTCGGAAGCCGGTAGAAGGTGGTGTTCAGCTCAACGGTATCGAAGTGCCGGGCGTAGTGTTCGAACCAGAGGCGCGACGGGAGTTCGCGGGGGTAGAAATTGCCGCGCCAGTGCCGGTAGCTCCATCCGGAGCAACCAACGCGGAAGTGGAGCGCTGCCATGCAGCCATGATGGCCGGGCGCCATGTGTTCCGCAGCAAAGGGAAGTGCCCTGGGCGTGCCGATTCCCTGACGAGCGCGGGGGCGTAGACTTCCGCCAGATGAAACTGCACCTGGACAAACCATGGCTGCCGCTCACGAATGAGCGTGTCGCGAAACTTTCGGGCCAGATGGGTGTCTTCCAGCTGGCGGATGAGGGCGGGCGCGTGGTCTTCATCGGGTTCGCCGGCGGCAAGAGCCTTTTCGGGCTGCGGAGCGAGCTGCAGAAGCGCGTTGGCAGCGCGGCGCAGTTTCGGTACGAGGTGAACAACCAGTACCAGACGCGCTGGCGAGAGTTGCTGATGCTGCACAAGGCAGCGAACGGCGAATTACCGGAACAGAATCGAAATGAACTGACGCCGAAGCTCGGCAGGCTGGGGTAGGCATGGACCTCGAACTTTCAGAAGAGCAGAAACTGATCACGGCAACGGTGCGGAAGTTCGTTCGCAACGAGATTGTGCCGCTGGAAGCGGACCTCGACCCCGACGGAAGCGAACTGAACCCGGACGACCACGAGCGGCTTGTCGGGCAGGTGAAGCAGATGGGGTTCTACGGGCTCGACATTCCGCCGGAGTACGGCGGGCCGGATGTCGACCTGGTGACGCGGACGTTCATGGCGATTGAGATGGCACAGCACCGGGCCGGCCTGTACACGCCGTGCTACGGCGTGTTCGGCGGCGCTGGCCTGGCCCAGCTGTTCGAGGCGAATGACGACCAGAAGGAACGCTACCTCTATCCCACGCTGCGCGGCGAGAAGCACGGATTCTTCGGGCTTACGGAGCCTTCAGGCGGCAGCGACCCGGCGCGGGCGATCGCTACGACGGCGGTGAAAGACGGCGACGACTGGGTGATCAACGGCGGCAAGATCTTCATCAGCGGGGCCGACAAAGCGGATTTCGGGATTGTCTTCGCGCGGACCGACGCCTCGAAGGGGCGCGGCGGAATCACCTGCTTCATCGTCGAGACCGACATGCCGGGGTTCCATGTGCGCCGGGTGGTGCACACGCTGCGTTCGACCAGCTACGCGACCGAACTGCAGTTTGAAGACCTGCGCGTGCCGGCGGCGAACATCCTCGGCGAGGTGAACAAGGGCTTCGGCATCGCCAACGACAGGCTGAGCCGCCAGCGCATCCCCTACGCGGCGGGCTGCATCGGCGTGGCAGTGAAGGCGCAGGAGATGGCCATCGCGTACGCGAACCAGCGCGAGACGTTCGGCGACAAGCTCGCCTCTCGCCAGGCTATCCAGTGGATGATCGTCGACAACGAGATCGACATCCGGACGAGCACGTGGCTCACGCTTGCGGCCGCGCACAAGGCGAACCGCGGCGAAGCGTACCGCACGGAAGCGGCAATGGCGAAACTCGTCGCCAGCGAAGCCGGCGGACGCGTCGTGGACCGGGCAATGCAGATCCACGGCGGCTACGGCATGACCAAGGACCTGCCGCTCGAGCGCTGGTACCGCGAAATCCGCATCCGCCGCGTGGGCGAAGTACCGAGCGAAGTGCAGCGGCTGATCATGGCCCGGGATCTATTGGGCGGGAGCTTTCACTGAGTCGTTGGTCGTGAGTCTTTAGTCGTGAGCAGCCGAGTGGTTCCCCCCAACCCGCTATCGCAGCCGAATCTACGATTGCCAGTTTCCCCGTCTCGCGAGTAATCGCGCCCTGTTACGAAAGCGTCATGTCCGGGCCGTTCGTCGTTCTCAGGGATCGATGGCCATCACCGTACCGTGGTCCCGTCGGCGCCGGTTGTCTGGCCCCGGCGGAAGGAGTCTCCCCATGTCCAATGTTCGTGAGTTCATGACTGCGAATCCCGTGACCATTTCCAGCAAGGGCTCGATCGAGGAAGCCGCCCGCCTCATGCGCCAGCACGATGTCGGCGTCCTCCCGGTGCTCGATGGCGCTTCGTTCCGGGGCGTCGTCACTGACCGTGACCTTGTCATCAAGGCGCTCGCAGAAGGCCGCCTGGACCAGATGGTCGGGCAGATCGCTTCGAACAGCCCAGTGACGGTTTCGCCGGACGATGACGTGCGGAAGGCAACGCAGCTGATGTCGGAAAGCGATGTCCGGCGGTTGCCCGTGTGCGACGGGGATCGGCTCGTCGGTATCATCTCAGTGGGCGACCTTGCCACCCGGCAGGACCCTGCGTACGCAGGTACTGTGATGGAACAGACAGGACCAGAAGCCTGAGCCAAGATCGAGCGGCGGACGGCGGCGAGGGCTGCGATGATGTCCTCGGCAGCCGGTTGTGCCAGGTTGACCGGTTGCCACGATTGCCTCGGCGAAAAGGACCCCTGGTCATCAGCGGCCTGTGTAGCGTGGGTCGCGCTTTTCGACGAAGGAGTTGACGCCTTCGCGGTGGTCGGCGGTGCGCCAGAGGACATCGCCGAGGGCCTGCTGGTATTCACCGAGGGATTTCCAGTCCATCTGGAAGCCTTTGTGCATGGCCCGCTTGACCGCGCGCTGGGCCAACGGTGGCCCGCTAGCGAGCTTTCGCGCCATGGCAGTGGCTTCGGCCATGAGGTCTTCCTGGGGAACGACCTTTGAGACGAGCCCAATTCGCAAGGCTTCCTGGGCGCCCACGAGGTCGCCGGTGAGTGTGAGCTCCATTGCCTTGGAGAGGCCGACGAGCTGGCGAAGAATGAACGTCCCGCCGACGGTGCCGAGCACGCCCCGGCGCACGAAGTACCAGCCGAACTTGGCCGATTCCGAGGCGAAGCGGATATCGCAGTAGAGCGCGAGATCCATGCCATAGCCGACGGCTGACCCGTTTACCGCGGCGATGGTCGGCTTTTCGAGGGCGAATAGGTCATCGAGGGAGACTTCGCCCTCCTTGATGCGCCGAATCTGCCGGTCATCCTGGCGCGAGGACTGGTCATCGGCGAGGAAAATCGCCTGGAAGTCATCGCCGGCGCAGAACCCGCGGCCTGCTCCGGTGACCAGCACACAACGGACCGCGTCGTCGTCGCGAGCGAGAGCGATGGCCTCTCGGATTTCGCGAGTGGTCTGAGGGCGAAGCGCGTTCATTCGCTCGGGCCGGTTGATGGTCAGGGTGGCCACGCCGTATTCGTCGAGGGCGTAGATGATGTCGTCGAAGGCCAAGGTGCACCTCGCTCCAGAGGATGACGCGCATCGTACGCGGTGGGCCGAGGGCGTGAGTATGACCCGATTGGAGCACGGGCTTGCGACGGCGGCGTACGGCGATTATAGTGAACCATATGGTTCAGTATTCCGATCCTCACCTCGATACGTCGTTCGCGGCGCTTTCGGATGTCACGCGCCGCGGCGTGCTCGAGCACGTTGGCCGGAGTGAGGCTTCGATAAGCGAGCTGGCGGAGCGGTTCGACATGACCCTCACAGGGATGAAGAAGCACGTCGGGATACTGGAACAGGCGGGACTGATCGTCACCGCGAAAGTGGGGCGAGTGCGGACGTGCCGGATCGGACCGCACCGGCTCGAAGAAGCGACCGAATGGATCGAGAAGTTCCACCAGCTGTGGGATGCGCGCTTCGACGCGCTCGATGCGGTGGTCGAGGACTTGAAACAGAAGGAGAAGGCAAATGAGCACAGCACAGGGAAGTGACAGCATGCAAAAGCGCACTCAGGTTGAGCGGAGATCAGACCGCGAGCTTGTTGTCCGGCGGACGTTCGATGCGCCGGCGCGGCTGGTCTTCGAGGCGTGGGCGAAGCCGGAGCTCATGAAGCGCTGGTGGGCACCGCGCTCGATGGGCATGGTCCTCGAGTCTTGTGAGTTGGACGTGCGAACCGGGGGGACGTATCGCCTGACGTTTGGCGGCGCGGCGGCCGGAATGGCGTTCTTCGGGCGTTATCTCGAGGTGATCCCGAACGCGAAGATCGTCTGGACCAACGAGGAAGACGGCGAGGACGGCCCCGTCTCGACGGTGACGTTCGAAGAGAAGGACGGCAAGACGCTGCTAACCATGAGCGAGCTGTATCCCTCGAAGGCGGCGCTTGATGCGGCGGGCACGGGAGCAATGGAGGCGACGGATGAGACTTTCAACCAGCTGGAGGAACTGCTCGCGACGCTTTGACCGCCGGCAGGCC
>CAZKZR010000003.1:0-1289 GCA_964557245.1 uncultured Anaerolineaceae bacterium
CAAAGTTATCCTGATGGGGAACGTCACCCGCGACATCGAGTTGCGGTACACGCCGAGCAAGCTGGCCGTGACCGACATCGGTCTGGCTGTGAACGACCGACGCAAGAACGCTCAAGGCGAATGGGTCGAAGAGGCCACCTTTGTCGATATCACCCTGTGGGGGCGAACGGCCGAAATCGCGAGCCAATACCTGTCGAAGGGCGCGCCAGTGCTCGTCGAAGGTCGCCTGAAGCTCGACACTTGGGAAAAAGACGGCAAGAAGAACAGCAAGCTCAAAGTAATCGGCGAAGACATTCGCTTGCTCGGCAACAAAGGGCAGGGCGGTGGCGGCGAAGGTCGCTCCAGCGGTGGTGGCGGAGGCTACCAGCAGCGCGGCAGCAGCGGTGGCGGCGGACAACAGCGCAATGCTCCGCCCCCGCGCGAAGAAAACGAATACAGCCAATCCGGCCCGGACGATTACAACCAAGGTGGTGGCGGCGGAGACGGGCGATTCGACAACTTCGGCGGCTGCGGGCGCAGTGTGGTACCCTTTTCGGGCTGACCCACCCGAGCGAGTCACAACATGGGCGATGCGAGCCAAAGCGTGGCTGACGGAGCTAGCCGAAGCGATTCCCGAGGCAGGTGTCGACCTGCTGACGATGCACGAAGTGGTCAACTCAGACGCGCTGCCCTGGTGGGCCGCGTGCACCCCTGACCTGGACATGGTGTCGCTCGACGACGGCTCGCGGGCGTGGCGGTTTGTTGCTCCTCGGGTGGAACCGGCGCTGCATCTGGCCTGGTTGGAGGCTCGCCTGAAATGGCCCGTGGAGCGCCGGAGAGTCGTTTCGCTGGACGCCGAGCCTGGGGACGTGGTGGTGAACTGCACGGGATTGGGGGCGCGAGCGCTGACCGGAGACCGGGAGTTACTCGGGCTGTTTGGTCAGACGGTAGTCGTGGAGCCGGGCGAAATCCCCCTGGGGAAAGCGATGGCGGACGAACGGGACCATCAGCGCATGTTCTACGTCATCCCAAGGCGAGACTCCGTGGTGCTTGGAGGGTGTGCCGAAGAAGCTCCTGACGACCGGTCGTTGGAACCGAGCGCGGGGTTGCGAACCGATATCCTGGCGCGCGCGGCTGCGCGGGGTTACCGCCCGGGACAGGTCATTCGAGACAGATGCGGGCTGCGGCCATACCGGACAACGGTGCGGCTGGAAGTAGACGGGCGAATCATCCACAACTACGGGCATGGGGGAGCGGGATACACCCTGGCGCGTGGCTGCGCCGAGGAAGTTGCGGACCTGGTTCCCTCG
>CAZKZR010000003.1:1299-23064 GCA_964557245.1 uncultured Anaerolineaceae bacterium
TGCGATCCTGAAGCAGCATGGACGCATCGACATCCTCGTGACCAGCGCCGGGACGTCTAGGCCGAAACGTAACAGGCCAGACTTCCGCGGAGCTGCTTCACATCAGTCAGGCTGAGGCCGGAGTTGGCCAGGCGTTCGCCCACTTCGTGCTCGGTTGGCGAGGCGTCATCCGTCTCCAGCACCAGCCAGATTCCGCCCGCGGAGGCCTCCAGGAGCCATTTCAGGCGCTGGAGCATTGTGGCGGTGAGCTGGTCGCGCTCCGGCCACCAGAGCAGGCGAGCGGTGGGTTCCGCGGTGAGCAGCGAAGACGCGAACGAGGGCCGAGGCTTCATTGCGGCGGCTTCGGCGAGCACGGAATCCGGAGCGGCCACGCACATGATCGGCCCGTCCGCGGTGTTCAGTCCCAGGTCAGCGAGGAGTCCCATTCGGAAGAAGGGTAGCAGCGAACGGGATCATTTCGCCCGGGGTAGGAGCCAGCCTGGATCTGCCGGGTTGTCCCACGCCCGGTATGGTTCGCCGAACGCGAAATGCAATCCGACGATGCGGCCATCGACGACACGGAGATTGTCGTACTCCGGGCCGGCGTGGGGAGAGTATGTTGCGAACGTGATGAAGTAATCGGTCTCGGGCATCCATTCGTCTTGCGTACCTGAGCGGATGTGGCTGTAAACGGAGTGCAACTTCCACCCGCGCTCGGTCGCAACGCTGAGGATTCTCGACGCCATTTCTGCTTCGGTGACTCGCCAGAGGCCGCCTTCGACGTGGGTAACCCAGACGCCGGTCAGCATCGTGCCGACCGGCTCGCCTTCAGGACACCGATCTACCTGCGGTTGGATTGGACGGTCTGGGCCACAGGGAAAGCTGGTTAGCTGGATAAGTGATGCCAGGCGGGCCGAGTCCTGAGCTTCGATGGCGGCAAGGATCGCGTCCACTTCGGCATCGCCGGTGCGCGTGCCCTCCGGGTATACCGCGGCTGGAGGAGCGAGCGTTGGGGTAGGGATAGGCGTGTTCTTCCGCCATTCGCACTTCTCGTCGCATTCGGGCGTCGGCGAAGAGGTGGTCGTGGGAGTCAGCGTAGCTGTCGCTGACGAAGCTACGACTTCCGGTGCGCCTTCATCCTGACCGGCCCCACAGGCTGCAAGGGTGAGCGCTCCCACGAGCAACGCAAGGGAAGGGAGACGGCGCGTCATGGAAACCAGACGCTGCGGGTTCCAGGAAAGTTCCGCTACTTCGGCTTCGTCGCCCGGAGGAGGTAGCGGCCCTCGCGGAGGAAAATACCGCCGTCAGGTCGAGTCAGATCGCGCTCGAGCTGACGCAGTACCTCGAGATCTCGGTCGACATCGAGGTCAGGCACGTACCACGGAGCGACAACCAGCATCTGGACCAATTCTCCCAGCGAGGCGAACCGAGTTTCGAAGTGGTGTTCCTCTGCTTCGACCGTGTAGCCGAGGGACCGGAAGGCCTCGGCATACTCATGGAAGTGGTCGGGGAAGCGGGCGGCCCGATCGAAGTAGCGGTGCAATTCGGGCCACGTATCCGGGGTGCACTGCTGCGTGAGCAGCGTACCGCCGTGCACGAGAATGCGGTGGACCTCCGTGGGTTCGAGAGCTTCGTGGCGGTCCAGGACGAGATCGAAGACTGAGTCACGGAACGGAAGGCGCTCCTTCTCGCTTTCGCACCAGACGACAGGGACGCCAAGCGAGGCGAGCCGCTTGTGGGCGACGCGGGCGTTCGGAGGCCACTGTTCGGTGGCGACGAGACGGTCGAAAGGGACTCCCTGGACTATGCGGGAGAGCACTTCGCCACCGCCGGTGCCCAAATCGACCGCAGACTTCGCATCGCGAAGCGCCATTTTCGCGAGTGCCTCGTAGTCCCACGGCAGCGGTGGACCGATGTGCTCGGCGTCGATGAAGCCGAGGTCCCAGCCCGTAGTACCGCGCGCATAGTTTTGCGCGGCAATGAGTTCCGAGTACGGCTGTTCGGGGGGAGGCAACGGCGAGCCTAGCGAATCATCTTGCGACGCTTGGCGGCGTTGCTGCCCTTCCCCTTGCCCGCATTCTGGCCGTTGCTACCCAACGTTCGTATTTGGTCATCGGTCGGGCCGCTGGATTTGGCGAGCACGGGCTCGGCGGTCTTCTTCCGAGGCTCGGCGGCGCCATTCCCGTTCGCGCCGGCATTGGCAGCGGCCTGAGCTGCCGCGAGATCGCCAGGGGACGGTTCGACTTGCTGGGCGATTGGCGGCTGATTCTCTTGTTGGACGATGCGGACCTTGAAGAGCGTGCGTGCGACCTGGCGCTGGATGTTCTGCACCAACTGTTGGTACATGTCGTGGCCTTCGCGCTTGAAGGCAACCAGCGGGTCGACCTGGGCATAGGCCTGGAGGCCGATGCTCTGGCGCAGCTCCTCGATAGCGGTCAGGTGTTCGCGCCAGTGAGTGTCGATGGCTTCAAGAAGGAGCCAGTGCTCGACCTTCCGCATGTTCTCTTCGCCGACCGCAGTCTCCATCTGCTCGTAGCGGTCTTCCGCGCGATCGAGCATCTCGTCCTGGAGTTCATCGCCGAGGTCCTGCATCTCTTCGATAGTGGGCAGGTCTTCCGGCGGGAATATCTCCCGCAGTTCGGCATGGGCAAGTTCGAGTGATTCGATGCTGTGGGTCGACGCGTTCGCGAGGATCTTCTCGATCTCCGGAAGGAGCATGTGATCGATCACGTTGGCTCGCGTGTCGACTCCCTTGAGGATCATGTCCCGCTGTTCGTAGATCTGCTTGCGATGCTCGTTGATGACGTCATCGAACTCGACGAGCCGCTTGCGGATGTCGAAGTTGTGGCCTTCGACTTTGGTCTGGGCCTGCTCGATGGCCCGGGTCACCATGCGCGATTCGAGCGGCATGTCCTCGGTCATGCCAAGTTTCTGCATCATGCCGGGCACCCACTCGGGGGCGAAGCGCTTCATGATGTCGTCGCCGAACGAGACGAAGAACCGGGAAGAACCCGGGTCGCCCTGGCGGCCGGCGCGGCCGCGAAGCTGGTTATCGATACGACGTGATTCGTGGCGTTCTGTACCGATTACATGGAGGCCGCCTGCTTCGGCGACACCGGCACCAAGTTTGATGTCCGTGCCGCGGCCGGCCATGTTGGTTGCGATCGTGACAGCTCCGCTGGAGCCGGCGTCCTTCACGATGAGCGCTTCCCGCTCGTGCTGCTTGGCGTTGAGAACTTCATGGGCGATGCCCTTGCGGGTCAGAAGGCTGGCCAGGTATTCGGACTTTTCGATGGACGTGGTGCCGACGAGGACCGGACGGCCGGCCTGGTTCATCTCTTCGATTTCGCCGACGACCGCGTTGAATTTCGCGCGCTCGTTGATATAGACGACATCGGACTGGTCATCGCGGACCATGGGGCGGTTGGTGGGAATGACGATGACATCAAGCGAGTAGATCTTGGAGAACTCTTCGGCCTCGGTCTCCGCCGTACCGGTCATACCGGCGAGCTTTTCGTAGAGACGGAAGAGGTTCTGGAAGGTGATCGTCGCGTAGGTGATCGATTCCCGCTGGACCGGCACGCCTTCTTTGGCTTCGCAGGCCTGGTGGATGCCATGGCTCCAGCGGCGGCCGGGCATCAGGCGGCCGGTGAATTCGTCAACGATGATGATTTCGCCGTCTTTGACCACGTAATCGCGGTCAACGCGCTTGAGGTACTCGGCATCAAGGGAGGCCTCGAGGTGACGCGCGAGGCGGGACTCTCCGCCGAACAGGTTATCGATTCCGAGGGCGCGCTCGACACGGGCGATGCCTTCTTCGGTGAGCGCGATGTGCTTGGACTTGTGGTCGATCTGGAAGTCGCGGTCTTCCTGGAGGTTTTTCACGGCGCGGGCGAACTTCAGATACGTGCCGCTGGCTTCCTCAGCGTTGCCGCTGATGATAAGCGGGGTTCTGGCTTCATCGATCAGGATGTTGTCGACTTCGTCGATGATGGCGAAGTAGAGCGGGCGCTGCGCCTTCTCGTTCCATTCGCGCACCATGTTGTCGCGGAGGTAATCGAAGCCGAACTCGTTGTTGGTGCCGTAGGTTATGTCCGCCTGGTAGACGTCGCGGCGCGAGCACGGGCGGAGCTCGTCCAAGCCGCCGGTGCCACCTTCTTCGCCGGGGCGGTAGCCGGGTTCGTACATGTACGAGACGCCGTTGTTCTGGATGACGCCGACAGTCATGCCGAGGAAGTGGTAGACCGGGCCATACCACGTGGCGTCACGGCGGGCGAGGTAATCGTTAACGGTGATGACGTGGACGCCGCGCCCGGCAAGGGCGTTGAGGTAGACCGGCGAGACACCCGTAAGCGTCTTACCTTCACCGGTGCGCATTTCTGCGATCTTGCCTTCGTGGAGCGTTATCCCACCCATGAGCTGCACGTCGTACGGGCGCTCGCCGACTTTTCGGAAGGCGGTCTCACGGGCGACGGCGAACGCTTCGGGCAGAATATCGTCGAGGTTTTCGCCTTCGGCGAGGATCTGCTTGAACTCGGCGGTCTTGGCGGAGAGTTCTTCATCGCTCAGCGCGGCGGTTTCGTCCGCGTAGGAGTTGATTTCGTCGACGATGGAGGAAAGCCGCTTGAGCTCTTTTTCGTTCGAGTCTCCGAGGATGCGGCCGATAATTCCGAATTTGGGCATGGGAAACAGTGTACTCGAAGAAGGAAAGACGAAAGAGAAAGACGCTTACATAGTCCGAGCAATGGCAGTCACGGCAGCCGCGGCTACGATGGAAACCAGGAGCGGCGCCCTGATGGCGACGCAGACGGATGCCGTCGCGAGGCCGAGGGCACGCTCGTCGAGCACGACTGATCTGCCGCTGGCGAAGGTGTTCGTGACCACGAACGCGGCGAGTAGGGCCGGGGCGAGGGCAGAGACAAGCAGCATCATGGACTGGGGCAGTTGGCGGCCGCCCACGGCGACGGGGCCCGCAGACTTGATGGCGATGGACGCGAGACCAACGATGATGACCGCAAGCCAAATATCGCTCATTTGCGCCACCAGCCGGCGAGGCAGGCGAGCGAGGCGGCGACCACCGGGATGCCGGCTTTCGAAAACGGCGTGAGGCAAAGGGCGATGGCCGCGCCGCCGAGGGCCGCGGCCACGGCCTGGCGCGAACGCAGTTGGGGCACCAGGAGGGCGAGGAAGAGGGCAGGGAACGCGGCATCGAGGCCGAGGTCTTGCGGATTGCCGAGAAAGTCGCCGCCGATGACGCCCAGGACCGTGCCAATCTGCCACGAGACGTAGAGCGCGACGCCGGCGCCCATCAAGGTGCCACGGTCTACGGTGCCGTCGCCGCGGTTGGCCACCGCCCAGGACTCATCGATGACTATCTGCGACTGGAGGAAGCGTGCGGGCACAGACCCTTTCAAGGCGGGGGCCACGGAAAGTCCGATCGGCCCGTAGCGTGAGGCGAGGAGGATGGCGGCCACCACGGCGGCGCCCAGGCCGCCGCCTCCGCCGAGAATGGAGACGACGGCGAACTGCGAGGCGCCAGTGAAGGTGGTCATCGACATGAGCAGCGGGGCAGCTATTCCGAAGCCATTTGCGCGTGCGAGCAGCCCGAAGGAGGCGCCGAACGCCACGAGGGCCACGCAGAGCGGGAGCGAGGCACGTATGCCGGCCGAGAATCCAGTGGGCCGAGAAACTGGTGTCGTCCGCATTTTGAACCGTAGATGAGCATGCGCGGGCGGTAGCAGCCAGAACTTCAGGGTGCGAGCAGGGCGCGGATCTCCTGCCCGAACTCATCCGGCACGTGGTAGCGGTCCACGAAGTTCGCGTCTGGATAGAAACCGTAGGTAACGGCAGTACCGTCAGCCAGGATCAGTTGGAGGCGGATGAAGGCGTTCATAGAGTTAGCAATCGGCGTGCGCTCGGTCCTCGCAGCGAGCAGCAACTGCACAAGGCGCTCGATCGTTGCGGGTTCACTTGTGGACCCAGCGAGGACCTCCCGACCGCTACCGTCCTGATCCCCGTACAGGTTCACAGCCGCCACGCGCCCAGAGATGTCCAGGACGTCGCGGGCGTAGTCGCCATCGTTGGGCATGGCCTGGAGCAGCCAGAATTCGCCGTTCGCCTTCGCGGCGAGGCGAAACGCAGTCCTGTAGCCGACCACGTCGAACAACTCTGTTCCGGGATCCATGTGGAAGGCGTCGCCATCGCGGTCTCCGCCGTCGGATGGGTCCAGCGGCCAGGTCTTCGACGTGTCGAAGCAGACCTGACCGACTCTCTGACCGACGAGCGACTGATCCAGGGGCGATTGCCCGGCGTAGGCGCGGCCGAGCACCACGGTGTAGCGGTGGCCGTTGAACATTACGCTCGAGGGGCCGTCCATGGGCGGGATTGGTAGGGGAGTCCGGCCGGTGGGTGTCGGAGTCCTCGCCGGCGGACAAACGAATCCGGGCGCTGTGGGGGGCGAGGTGGGCCGTTGGACCGACGCCGGAGACTCGTCGCCTGGCGAAGAGTCATCACGAGCAGCGGCCAGAACGACAATCACGAATGCGGCCACCACGGCGGCGCCGAGGCCGAGGACTATCCACGCCCAGGGCATCCGCCGGCGGCCGGCCCGCCAGGCGGCTACGGCCTCTTCCCGTGTGGAGACGCCGAGCTTGGCGAGGATTTCGCTGACGTGGAACTTCGCTCCGTCCAGGGAGATTTCCAGCCGCTCGGCGATTTCGCTGTTGGAGAAACCTTGCTCGATGAGCCGCAAGACTTCGACCTGACGATCGGTCAATTCGAGTTGGTGGGGTTTCGTTCTCCGGGTGCCGGTCCGTTCCACAGGGCAACACTAGCCGGTGCGCGTCCGCTGTCACTACCCGACGGCGGGACATAAGAGGTCAGGACGCTGAGATCGCCCGTTCGCGATCGAAGGCGCGCAACGCCACGCGCCAGATGCCGAAGTCGAGCGCCGCCACGCCTCCCGCGAAGACGAACCAGGTAAGGACGCTGGGGTTGATGGTGCGAGTGACCACCAGCATGACGGGCAGCATCGCCGGGAGCAGCACGAGGCCGCTCAGGTGTTCGGCCACTCGGATGTCTCTTGCGCGTGCAGAGAACGCCATGCCAGTGAGCGTGGAAAAGAGCGCGAGCGCCGGAGTCAGGAGCACAAACCCCAGAGGCCAGGTCCAATCGAGCGCGGCGCCGCGCACCGGTTCATCCGCAAGTGCGATTACTACGGTCATGTAGGCCCCGTAGATGGCGAAGGATGCCGCTACAGTGGGGCCAACGATTGCCAGGACCTTTCCGGCGAGGAACTGCGCATCCGTGAGCGGCAGTGTGAGCAGTGGTTCCAAGGTGCCCTGGTCGCGTTCGCCGATGACTGAGAAAGCGGACATGGTCGCGGGGATGATGACGGGGCTAAGGAAAAAGCAGAACATCGCCTGACCGACCGCGAGGTTGACACCGCCGATGGACTTCTCGGGATCGAAGAAGGCAAGGTTCCCGATTGGAAGCAGGAGGAAGACGATCGGCAGTACGGTGGCCGTCATGACAATCATGCGGTGATGGCGGTATTCGCGAATCTCCTTACGGATGAGGGCGCGCACGGGCGGCGCGACAGCGAACGCGGTCATGCGGCCGCCTCCAGGTCTTCGTCTTTTGCAGTTCGAGCCATGAGTTCCAGGTAAGCGGATTCGAGGTCACCGGCCTGGATGACGGAGACGATCTGGGCTTCGGCGTGGACGAGGCGGGCGACCAGTGAGGGCGTGTCCGCGTCCGCGTCTGGCAGGCGGCAGGAGAAGCCGCCGGGGCTCCAGCGCAGTTCCTCGATGCCAGGAGTGGCCTCCACCGCGCGGCGCACAGGCAGCGACGAGCCGTTCGCGAGTTCGACGTTCACGACATTGCCGAGCAAGCGCGCGCGTAGCTGGCGCGGCGTGCCGACTTCCAGCAGGTGTCCGTGGCGCAGGATGGCGACGCGGTCGCAGATGCGTTCTGCTTCGGCGAGGCGGTGGGTATTCATCAGCACGGTGGCGCCATCAGCCACGAGAGCGCGGATCATGCGTTCCATGGCAGCGGCGGCCGAAGGATCGAGGCCCGAGGACGGCTCGTCCAGCAGCAGTACCCGCGGGCGGTGGACGATGGCGCGGGCGAGGGCGACGCGTTGCCGCCAACCTTTCGAGAGTTGTCCGACGCGCTCGTTTGCGCGGGCGCTAAGGCCAACGAAGTCGAGGGCGGAAGCAATGGCTTCGCCCGTATCGGCAACGCCATGCGCGTCGGCCCAGAAGACGAGGTTGTCGCGAATCGTGAGCCGCTCGTAGAGGCTCGGTTTCTCGGGCATGACGCCGACCTGGCGGCGGACGTCCATCGCCCTGGAAACGACGTCATGACCAAGGATGCGGGCGGCGCCGGACGTGGGCCGGATGAGTGTGGCGAGAATGCGGAGCGTCGTGGTCTTGCCCGAGCCGTTCGGCCCGAGCAGCCCGAAGATCTCGCCCGGCGGGATGGCGAGGTTCAGCGGCTGAAGGGCCATTCGCTCACCGAAGGCGCGGCTGGCGCGTTCGAGTTCGATGGCCGGGCCGGTATAGGTCACATGGAGATAGTTCGGCACCGTTTTGCGGATCTCGCACGACAATTGCGGCGACTCGGGACGACAGGTCGAAGTAGCCCGCGACAGAGTCAGCGAACTCGCGACTGACCGCCTCGTAGATAACGCCATCTTCGGTGGCGAGCCGGAAAGCCGGGTCGTAGCCACCGACGGTCCTCAGCGGCTGGCCAGGAGCGAGGAACGTCCCGGGACAATCGACGTTCACAAGGCCGTAAATCTGTCCCACGGCGCTCGGAGCGACCTTACCTGGACCGCTGCCCGCGAGCTGGGTCTGCCGAACGTAGGTGACTCCGTCGAACCCAATCCAATCATACGCCGACGCCCAGGGGTAGGAGGCTTTCGCAGGATCGGCAGATGGGCAGTACGCGGTGTGCGCGAGGGGCGGCGCCGTAGCCGGCGGTGGCCCAACCACTTGTTCTTCCGCCTCGCCCTGGAGCTCGGGCGGCTGCTGCGGAACGTGAGAAGTGCCTCGGACCAAGGCGGCAACGGCGAGAACGGAGAAGGTGCCCGCGATGCCGACGCCAAGGACGCCTCGGAGGGCGGGCGACTTGCTGAAGCGCCGTCGCCGATGGGTCCAGATTTCGATCGCTTCTTCCCGGCTGGATGCTCCGAGCGCCGCGATGATTCGGGAGACTTCAGACTTCACCAAGGGCAGCGGCGCATCGAGCGAAGCGGCGATCTGGCTGTTGCTCCAGCCACGGGCCATGAGCGCGAGGAGTTCGGCCTGGTTGCGGTCCAGCGGCGCGGAGCGGCGATAGTACGGCTCGTCGGATGGCATGAGCGCTAGCGGGCTCGGCTGCCGCCATCGATGGGGAAAATGCCGCCGTTCAGATAGCTGGCGTCCTTGCTGCAGAGGAACGCAACAAAGGCAGCGACCTCGGAAGGTTCGCCGTAGCGGCCCATGGGGTTGTTTGCTGCCATCGACTGGTGGACCTGTTCCGGCTCGTCCGGGTTAATGCCGCGTTCGAGGGCGCGCATCATGCGCGTCTCGATAGGCGACGGGCAGATGGCGTTGGTGCGAATGCCGCGCGGGCCGAATTCGAGGGCGGCCGATTTGGTCATGCCAACCACGGCGTGTTTGCTGGCGCCATAGGCGAAGATGCTCGGCGTGCCAGAGAGGCCGGCCACGGAGGCAGTATTCACTATCGCGCCGCCTCCCCGCTCCAGCATCAGCGGCACAACGTACTTGATGCCCAAGAAGACGCCCTTCAGGTTCACCGCAATGACTTTGTCGAACATGTCCTCGGGGTACTGGGTGGTCGGTCCGACCCAACCTTCGATACCCGCATTGTTGAAGAAGAAATCGACACCGCCGAAGCGATCCCTGGCGGCGGCAGCGTAGCGCTGGACATCGGCGGAGCGGCTGACGTCGGCGGGAATGGCAAGGCATTCGGATCCGGCTGCCTCGACGAGGGCCGTCGTGTCCTTCAGTGCGGCAGCTTCGAGGTCGACGGCAACGACCTTCGCGCCCTCCTGGGCGAAGCGTTCGGCTGTGGAGCGGCCGATGCCGCCCGCTGCGCCGGTGATGACGATGACTTTGCCTTCGAACCTGCGTTCCATTGCTGTTCTCCTGTTAGTCCGACTTGACCACGTTCACGATGACAGCCCCGGACGGGGCGCCAACGGGCCGTTTATCGCGTAGAGACGAGGCGACGATTGCGAGCGACGAAGCGATGGCCGCGACGAAGAATGCCATTCGCACACCATCGAGAATGGCATCGGGCGGGAGGTCGGCGACTTTGGCGGCGGTGAACCCCGCCGAAGATGTCGCGACGCCGACGAGGATGGCGCTGGCCATGGCGAGCCCCGAGGCGTTGCCGATGTTGCGGGCGGTGGCGACGCTGGCCGATGCGGTGCCGAGGCGCTCCTTCGGGACACTGCCCATGATGGACGCGCTGTTAGGCGACATGAAGATGGCTGTGCCGATCCCCACAACGGCGAGGCGCAGCATGACCAGAGCGATCGGGGTTTCGGCGTGGATGGTGCTCATCGCGAGCAGGCCAACCGACACGATGGCGATACCCAGCGTGGTCTGGTGGCGGAAGCCGTAGCGATCGGAGACGCGGCCGCTGATCGGAGATATGAGGAGCATCATCGACGGCACTGTTGCGAGGACGAATCCCGTCTGGCCGGTCGAATACCCGCGGACCTGTTGGAGGTAGAACGGCATCAGGAACGTGATTGCCGATTGCCCGGCGAAGCTGAGCGCGAGGCTCGCCGTGCCGACCGCGTACGACCGCACCTTGAACAAGCCGAGAGCCACCACGGGGCTGGCGGCGCGCGATTCGATCCGGAGGAAGGCGGTAAGGGCGAGCGCGGATGCGGCGAAGAGTCCGAGGATGACCGGGGACGTCCAGCCCCAGTTTGTCCCGCGGTTCACTGCGAGGAGCGCGGTCGAGAGGGTGGCGAAAAGGGTGACGGCGCCCGGAACGTCGAGGCGCCGTGAAACTCCCGTGGCAGCGGGAGCCGAGGGACGTATGAATATCATCGCCATGGTCATGGAGATTAGGCCGATGGGGACGCGGAGGTAGAAAATGGCCTGCCAATTGAGTGCTTCGAGGATGAGCCCGCCAACGATGGGGCCGGTCATCAACCCGGCGCCGACCACCGAGCCTGTGGTTCCCAGGGCCTGTCCGCGCTGTTCGGGCGGGAAAGCCTCCGTCACGATGGCGTTGCCATTAGCGATGGCCAACGCGACGCCGATGGATTGAAAGAAGCGGATTGCGATGAGCTGCTCAATGGACTGAGCAAGGCTGGCCACGCCCATGCCTATCGTGAAGATGACCCAACCGGTGATATAGACGCGCTTGCGGCCGTAAAGGTCGCCGACGCGCCCCGCGGTGAGGGTGATGCCTGTCACCATCAGGCTGGAGGCGAGAGCGACCCAGACCACCGTATCGGGCGACTTATCAAACTCGCGGGAGAGCGTGGGCAGCGCGACGTTGACGATGCTGAAGTCCATCGTCGCCATAAAGGTGCCGAAACAAACCGCGATCAGGCAGCGCCACTTGTATTCCACCGCGGCGGAATCTACGCCGGTAACTCAGGACGGAGAAGTCACCCGCTGTTCAGGTGGCAGTGTGAGCCCAGAGCAACTCCCAGAGAACGATCGCGTCGTCTTGCGGGGCGACCTTGAGGGCGCCCCTCTGCTGGAAGGCGAACCCCCGTCCGGCAGCGAGTTCGCGAACGACGTTGGCGACTAGGACCTCGCCGCCACGCGCATCGGCGGCGATGCGCCGGGCCGCGAAAACGACCGCGCCGTGGATTTCATCGCCCTCGACGATTGGCTCTCCGGCGGTGATGCCGACGCGGACTTTGAGCTCGACGGGCATCTCGGCGCTGGCATCGGCGAGGTCACGCTGCAATTCGGTGGCGCAGCGCAGTGCATCGTGGGCGCTGGAGAAGCGGACCAAGAAGCCATCGCCGGTGGCCAGAGCCTCGGCGCCGCGGTGACGTTCGATGGCGCGGCGGGTGATGCGCTCGTGCTCGCGCAGCACCTGTCGCCCGCGGTCGTCGCCGAGGCGCTGCATGATCGCGGTGTGGCCCTCGACATCGGTGTAGAGCAGCGTCTGGAAGCCGCCTGGGAGGACAGTCTGCGTAGTTCCAGTGCGGCCGAGGAGGAAATCACGGAACGAGGCTGCAATCTCGGCGGCATCGGCAACGATGAGGAGCAATGAACCACCTGGGAACGACCGAAGCGCAGCCTGGGGGATAGCTGCGGCGAGATAGCGGGCGGATGACGGGAGCGGCGAGGTGCCCTCGGCACGGTAGGCGACGAGGACCGGACATTGGATGCGCGGCAGGTAATCGGAGATGTCGGAATCGAGGTAGCGGGCCATGACAGCCTCATGAATGGCCGCGCTGGCTGATTCCCGCATGATGGCGGCCGTGTGATGGGCGGCCTCGGCGTTGTCCCAACCGGCGACGACCGCGTGCGCCGCGGCTTCGGCAAACAGCGACCAATCGGTCTGGGAGAGAGCAAGGAGCGCTTCGAAGCTGGATGTCCGCATCTCGTCACCGCGGGATATCGCGCACCAGAGGATCATTCTTTCGACACGGTCCGGGTGCTCCGCGGCGTATACGATTGCGGCGGGCCCGGCCTGGACCGGCGCGACGAGCGCAAAGCGATCGTATCCGGCACGGTCAGCCACAGCCGCGAGGTCATCGACCATCTCATCGAGCGTGAATTGCGGGTCCGGAGCCCAGGACAGGCCGCACCCGCGGGTGTCGTAACGGACGAGCCGGATGTCGCGGCCAGCGAGGAGTTCGAACCACTTCCGCCAGTCGGGGTCAGCCCACTCCATCTGGATGTGAGTGAAGGGGATTGAGGGCATCTGGATGACCGGGAGTCCATCGCCGAGTTGCCAGAATGCGATGTTCGCTCCCGCGCTTGCCTGGGCGTACTGAATACGCGGATCCACCGGGGCGCATTCTACGCCCCGGCTACACAGGCCACCGAGTTACTGCCCGGAAGGGCCCTGCACGAGCACTGGGCGCTTGCTGGTGCGGATCACGGCCTCGGTGACGCTGCCGGCGAGCATATGGGCGAGACCGGTGCGGCCATGCGTGGCCATGACGATGACATCCGCGTCGAGTTCATCGGCCAGGTGGGTGATGGCTTCGGCAGCATGTCCCGAGTGGACGGCGTGCGTGAACGACGCAGCCTGCGGGATTTCGCGAGCGGCCAGTTCGCCGAGGCGCGTTCGGGTCTCGAGCGAGTCACGGTCCAGGGCCTCGCCGTGGGACTCGACTACGCGCGGCAGGGGCGCGCTGACACTGCCCCGGCCATACGAGACAGCCGGGGGTTCGGAGAGGACATGGTCCGAGGAGCCTTTGACGTTCTTGGGGTCGTGGACTTCGACCAGATGAATTTCGAACGCGGGCTGCATAGCGAGGAGGCGGCGGACGGTGGTGAAAATCCGGAGTGAATTTTCGCTGCCATCGAGAGGGACGATCGCCTTCATTGGGTCACCTGTGCTTCGTTTTGCGGGAATATTGAACCTGCGCGTCAAGAGGCGACATGGACCAACGGCCAATCAACAACGTCCGAGGGGGATCCATCCATAGAAATCGTTATGAGAAAACTGATTTCCTCTCTTGCAGGTGATCTGAGCGGATGCTAAAACTATGTCGGGTCGCGCTGGATGCTGTGTCCGCTCCACACATCCACCGGCCCCTTTTCTTTGCCCCGAGCATTCGCTGGTTCGTTTTCTGAGCGCTCCGTACACTTCACGCCGATGAAGACTCGCCTCTTAAGCCTCGTCCTTGCCGCCGTCATCGCCGTTGCCCTGGTTCCGGCGCCGCTGGCGTTCGCGCAGGAGCACGGAGAGGAAGAAACAACCTCAAGCGCGCCCTCCGCGCATTGGAGCGACGTGAAGGAAGTGGCGATCTGGTCCATGGTGGGCATCGGTGCTGGGGCGGTGGTGCTCGGCGTGCTGTACCTGTTCAAGCGCAAGGTTGGCGGCTTCCCGGAGAACCCCAGCTGGGTGGCGCCGATCACGATCATGCCGGCGAGTCAGCTGCCGGGCGACGACAACCAGGGCCACGAGGCTCAGTCGCCACACGATTCACACGCCCCGGCCCATTAACCGCCCGCTTACGTCCCAGCGGTCAGGCTTTCGCAAACATCCCGGAGAAACCGATGTACCTCGTGAACGGGCGCTCGCTTGAACGCCTCGACGAACACCTCGATTAGTAGATAGCTCTCGGCCGGGCGTTCCACATCGACCTTGGGACAGGCGACGGCCGGTATCTCGCGGAGCGAGCGGCGGCAGACCGTTCGACGTTTTTTCTTGGCCTGGATCCGAACCACGCGGGGCTTGTCGAACAGTCGCGTGTGGCAATGCGCAGGACAAACAATCTGTTGTTCGGACTGGCGGCCTGGGAATCGCTTCCCGGCCCAATTCCGGCAGCCGCCACGAGCGTGAGCATATTGTTCCCGTGGGGCAGCCTCCTGCGGGCCGTGGTCGATGCAGACCCAGCACTTGTCGCCGGCCTTCGCGGCATTGCAGCCCGCGGAGCGAAACTCGAAATTGTGACGGCGATTGAACCGGCCACAGATGCCAGCGAGTTGCGGCGACTCGACCTAACCGGGTTTAGCGCCGAGCGGATGGCGGCTGCATGGCGGGACCACGGCTTCCGCGCGGCGCTGAGGCCGCTCCGGCCTGATCACGCCTACCAGACGACGTGGTGGCGGCGGATCCGGCGCCGGCCGGGCCGAGAACCGGTGCTGCTGACCATCTCCCTGGACTAGGTCTTGTCTACGTCCCCGGTCTGAGATGCAGCGTTTGCGCTGATAAGGGCGTCGCGCATCTGGCCAGCTAGGTCCGACATGCCGCCCGGGGTGTAGGGCACGAAGATGGTGTTCGCGCGGGAGGAGGCGCCGATCTCCTTCACCGTGTCGTAGTGCTGGGTCATCAGCACCAGTTGCATGATGCTCTCGGGCGTTGTGCCGGAGATGCTCTGCGCGAACTGGTCAACGGATTCCCGCAAGCCGTCGATGATGGCGCGGCGCTGGTCGGCGATGCCGCGCCCCTGCAGCGCCTTGCTTTCGGCTTCAGCTTCAGCTGCTTTCACCTTGAGGATCTTGTCGGCTTCTCCGCGTTCCTGGGCAGCTTCGCGAAGGCGCTTTGCGGCGTTGATCTCATTCATGGACTCTTTGACCTTCTTGTCGGGGTCAATGTCGGTCACGAGGGCCTGGACGATGATGTAGCCGAAGGTGTCCATTTCGCCGGAGAGTTCTTCCTTCACGGCGATGGCAACTTCGTCCTTGCGTTCGAAGACATCGTCGAGCTCCATTTTCGGGACCCGGGCGCGCACGACGTCGAAGACGTACGCGGTGATCTGCACGGTGGGCTGGTCCAGGCGGTAGAAGGCGTCATAGATCTTGGACGGCAGCACCATGTACTGGACTGCCACAATGATGTGCACAAAGACGTTGTCGAGGGTCTTGGTTTCGACGGTGACGTCCAGTTGCTGGACGCGCAGGTTGATTCGGCCAGCGACACGCTCGACAAACGGCACCTTGAGATTCAAGCCAGGGCCTGCGACGCGGCGGAACTTACCAAAGCGCTCCACAACCGCCGACGTTTGCTGCTCGACGGTGAAGAACGACGAGAACAAAGCGATCAGCGCGAGAACGACAAAAACGGCGAGAACGATCAGTCCGGCCACGGGGCGCCCTTCCTTCCCGCACCGGGCGGGCAACCAGAGATGCGGCCGAGTATACAGAGCCCCGACCAAGAGCCGACCAGCCCAATCGTGAAGCTAAAGGATGGCCTGGCGGTAGTGATCGAGCAGGCGCTTGAGTTCAGCTTCGGAGTCCCGGTACCAGGCCGGAGAGAAGACGCGGTGCACGTTCCAGCCCATGCGTTCGAGAGTGGCTTTGCGGCCGAGTTCGCGGTCCCGGGCCGCCGGCGCGCCGAAATACGTCGGTCCATCGCATTCGACGGCGAGGACGAAACGCTCTTTGTCCTGCGGATGGCGGACGGCGATGTCGACCTGGTAACCGCCGACACCGACACGTGGGACGCAGTCCAGTCCCTGGCCCTGCATCGCTGAGAGCACCACCTGTTCGAACGTGCTGAGGGCCCCGCCGGCTGCCATAGCAGAAGCTGGAAGCGCCTGGGGACCGCGTTCGGCGTAATCCAGATAGTCCCGCAGGCGAAGGGTGCCCGTGGAGTTGGTGCGAGCGGGGTCAATGTCACCGGAGCGGAGACTGGTGACGACGACGGTCTTCCACTTGGCGCGCGTGATTGCGACGTTCAGGCGGCGCTCGCCCTTCTCCTGCCCCAGAGGTCCGAAGTTCATGAACAGCTTGCCTTCGGCGTCCTTGCCGTAGCCCACGCTCAGAAGCATGACGTCAGATTCATCGCCCTGGACCGTCTCCAGATTGCGCACGAGTCCGCCGGCTTCGACCCAGCCGCGGATGACCGGGTCTACCGCTGCCGCATCTTCGAGTTGTTCGAGGATTTCCGATTGCTGGGCGAGAGACATCGCAGTGATAGCCACCTGGCGCTTGCCACCGGAAGCTTCCAGTTCGGCGCGGAGCACCTCGATGGTGCGCTTCGCTTCGGCAGGATTCGCGCGGCTCTTGCCACGGCCATAGACCGCGTCCCCGACGAGTTCGAAGCGGACACCGGATTCAGGGCGAGTGCCCCAGGCGTCAGGGAAGGCGATCAAACGGCCGTCATAGAAATACACGTTGGAGAACGCAATGAGCGACTCATCGCGCGAGCGGTAGTGAGCGCGGAGCATGGTAGACGGGAGGATCGGCGCCGCTTCATCGAGGATGCTCTCGAAGGTGACGTCCTCTTCCTCGCCGTCGTCGGAGATTGGACTGATCTCCTTGTTGAAGAAGTTCGTCGGCGGCATTTGCCGCGAATCGCCCACGATGATGGCCTGGGGGCCAAGGCTGAGGGCGACCACCATGTCAGGGGTCGGGATCATGCTGGCCTCATCGACGATTACAGCGTCGAACCCGTACGTCTGGTTGTCGCCATGGCAGAGATACTGGGCGGCCGCTAGCGGGCTCATGAGGAGGCATGGCTTGAGCAGTTGGACGGCTTCGCGGCTGTTTCCGAGCATCGTTCGGAGGGCCGGACGGCGCTTGGCGCGGGCGTACTTCACGAGGGGCGCCATGGCGGAATGGTTCACGCTCCGCGGACGCCGGGACCGGACTTCGGTGAGCACGGCGGTGCGCGCCCACCCGATCATCTCGGCATCGAGCCGAGAGAAGGATTCGGCGAGGCGTCCGTATTGTTCAGGAGAGAGTGCGAGGTCGCCCTGGGTGAGTTGCCACGCCCAGCCGGCATAGATGGTCGCCGGGACAACGGCGGCGAGCCGGCCATGGGTGCTCGCATCGGCCAGCAGTGACACAAAAGCATTGCGCATCTCAAGTGGTTCGAGGGCAGCCAGCGGGCCCGCCATCTCCGTCAAGACGCTGAAATTCGCTAGTCCCGGGAGCAAGGAGGCGGCCCAGGCGGCGAGTTCAGCCGAGTTTGAGGAGGCAGGTACGGCATCCGCGAAGGCCTCCTTCGCCACGACGAGGGCACTGTTCGCGTTGCTGAGGAGCGTCGCGAACGCGTCGGCAGAGGCCCCTTCGGATTTCGTCTCCAGGTAACCGGCTGCGACGTAGCGCTTCAGGTTTCCACGAGCAGAGTAGAAGCCGGGGTTCAAGAAGCGCAGGAAGGAGCTCGCCTTTTTCCGGTAGTCGGCCACTCCGGCGAGGCTCGCGCGGAGGGCTTCAAGCGCCGTAAGCGGCATGGCGCCGGCTGCCGGAACCGCCGGACCCAGCACTGGGGATGCGATCTCGATAGCGTTCGACTCGAGCCCTGCCAGTGTTTCGAGGGCGGTCCGCAGGCGTTGTTCGTTCGCCGGGTCCGCGGAAGTCCATCGCAGGTTGACCCACGGCCCCGCCAGCAACGCCAGGTCAGCCGCTGAGAAACCATCGAGGGTCTTCGCGGCATCCATGACGTCATCGAGCCAGAACCTCGATTTGCGTCCTATCGGAGGAATGGCGACCCCTTCGCGACGATCGGCCGCGAGGCTGAGGGCTTTGCCGATGACTTCAAACGTGGTGGTCCAGCCGCTTTCGCCCTGGGGCCGGCCGATGGCGTCGGCGTAGGCGTTGAGGCGCTGGCGCAATTCGCCGTAGCGGCCGGGCAGTGCGGGATCAGGCTGTGGCGGCGGCGGGCCAGCATCGAGTGTATCGACAATCTCCTTGATGACCTGTGCTTTCGCATCGGCGCGGCTGGTAGCGCCGGCGTTAGATGCCAGGTGAAGACACGCCTCACCCAGACCGGCCTTCTGCAGATTTTCAAGCACCACTTCGCGTGCGACACGCTTTTCGGCGACGAAGAGCACCCGCTTCCCTTGAGCCATGAGTTCGGCAGCGATGTTGGTAATCGTCTGGCTCTTGCCGGTGCCGGGAGGGCCTTCGATGACAAACGAACCCCCAGCGGCGGCCAGGGCGACGGCCTGCAATTGGTATGCATCGGCTTCGACCACTGTGCGGAGCTTTCCCGGGGCGAAGCGCTGATCGAGCGGCAGCTCTTCAACAGGCGGCACCTCGGGCAACTGTGATTCGCCGGCGAGGGCCTTGAGGATCGGGTGCTGGGAGAAGACGGCAAGGCCGCGTTCGATCTCGTCGACCATCGCGAGCTTTGCGAACGCGAAGACATCGATGACCGGTCCATCGACGTCCACCGTCCAACCGGATTGCCTGGCGACGGCTTCGCGCACCTGGGTAAGGAAGGCGTCGAGAGACGCGGCGACTGTGTCTCCTTCGGCGTCTTCGAGACGCGGGAGCCGGATTCCCAGCTGCGCATGCAGCAAATAGGCGAGCGAGGGGTTCACTTCGGCCGGATCGTCAGCCGCGGCCTGGATATCGAGCTCTTTTTCCTGGCGGTTGTAGGCAAGGTCGACCGGCGCGAGTACGAGGGGCGAGCGCAGCGAGTGGCCCTCGTTGTCAATCCAGTTCAGCCATCCGAGCGCGAGGAAGAGCACCTGGATCCCCTGCTCGCGGTCTGCGAGCCTGGCACGGTCGGCTAGCCGAGCCGCCGCGGCGAACGCTGCTTCGGCGCGTTCATCCCTGGCGGGGTCAGGCGCATCGGGAGCGAAGTTGCGGGCATTGAACGCGACCTCGCCATCAGAAGCCACGAGCTTTTCAAAGAGCTCTTCCGGATCGGCTGGGAGGACGAGGGAACTCTTCGCCTGCTTGTAGTTGATAGCGCGATTCCGGCGTGTGACATCGAGCAGCTCACGCTTCCACTGTTCGGCGCGGGCACGAAAGGCCTCCGAAACCGGAGCGGCGGGCGCTACGGGCGCAGCGTCGGCGAGCGGAGCAGACGCTGGAGCGTTCTCATCAGGATGGCGGAAACCGAAGTCTACGATCGGCTCTTTGGGTTGTTTTGCCATTCGCACGAGTGTACCAGCGGGTCCCGGCGCGGGCTCTCAGCCCGCCCACCGCCAGGATGCGACCCTTGTGGGGCGGACCATAATCAGCGGCCGGCCCTCGAGGTCCATTGCGCCGTACGGTTTGTAGCGCATCCGCAGCGCGGCGAGCGCTGCGGGATTCAGCGAGCCCGTGGGTTCGACGTTGGCTTCGCCATCGATTCGCAACCAGGCGAGTTTCGCCCAGTCCTCGTCATAGCGGTCAATCAGGAGAGAGACGCGGGAGTCGCGATCGATGTTGCGCAGGCGAGCGAGATTCGTTCCAGACTTGGGCTTTTCATCGACCGCGATGGCTATCCGTTCACCCACCAATGCGTAGCAGACCGGCACGAGATGCGGACGGCCGTCGCTAGCGACTGTTGCGAGCCGGGCAACTGGCGAGGTTTGCAGAAGTTCCCGTTCCCAGGGTTCGAAGGCGCGGACCGTCATCCGCGGCATGCTACTGCGAGAGTTCGGTAACGGGGACGCAACATTGTTGCAATCGCCGCAGCAGCCACCTGTTTTGTAGAGTGGAAAGCCATGCCACGTACCGTCCTTGCTGCTGACTTCGGAGGAACTCACCTCCGCGCCGCCGTTATCGATGAATCAGGGGAAGTCTTGAGTCGAGTTGACCATGCCACCCCGGACGAAGCTACGCCCGAAAGCGTGATTGCGCGGGTGGTGGATTTGCTGGCCGAAGCGGCCGAAGCCGCGCAGCCGCAGCCTTCAGCCGTGTGTATCGCGACGGCGGGGCTGATCAACGCGAACGAAGGCAAGGTAATCCTGGCTCCGAACATCCCGGGATTCCGAAACCTGGTCCTCACGACTCCGGTGGCCCAGCGCCTCGGAGTGCCGGCGTACATCGAGAACGATGCGAGTGCGGCTGCGCTAGGGGAGTTCCGGTTCGGCGCCGGCAAAGGAACACGGCACCTGCTCCATGCAACGTTGGGAACCGGTATCGGCGGCGGGATTGTGATCGAGGGCAAGCTCTATCGCGGCGCGAAGGGGCTGGCCGGCGAAATAGGGCACATCATCATCAACCCGGCGGGCCCGAAGTGTAATTGCGGCTCGCGCGGATGCCTCGAAGCGATGGTCAGTGGCGTGGCATTCGCGGAACGGGCGCGACGGATCCTGGAGCAGGGGAAATCACGGGTGCTCCACGAAATCGTCGGGTACGAAGACCCTTCGGCAACGCACCTGTATGTCGCCGCTACCAAAGGCGACTCGTTGTGCGAGGCGGAGATCCGGCACGGCGGGCATTTGCTCGGGTTGGGGCTGGGCAGCCTCGTAAATGTGCTCAATCCCGATGCCGTTACGCTCAGCGGCGGGCTGCTTTCGATGGGCGACATGCTCATTGGCCCAATGCGGGAGGCGATGTACTCACTGGCGTACGGTCCCGCGGCCGGGACGCTGATACGCCTCAGCACGCTGGGCGAAGACGCAGGCCTGCTGGGCGCGGCTGCGGTGGCATTCGAACGGTTGGATGCGTAGCGGGATCCTGTTGGGTACGCCAGCGCGCGGATAAACAGGCCCTCTACGTGAACCACTTCACTTTCGGAGTGGGAGAAATCCCGAACTGGCATAGGGTGTCCTCGTAAGAAATCCCTCAGCGAGATTTTGCAGCCCGTTTACGGAGAATGAGGGATATCCCGGTCGTTCGTTTCTTTCCGGCGCACTTACCGTCAAAGGCGGTGGTCACGGGAGGAATCGTGAAAAAACTGATCGGGGTGGCCGGCGCGCTCTGCGGGCTTGCGGCTCTCGGCTGGATGGCCCTTTCGGCGTCACTCTCAGTGAACGCCGCGGGCGGTTGCGATGTCCCGGATGCGTCTTTGGACGGCGAGGAACAGATGTTCCTGCAACTTATCAACGCTTATCGGACCGGCAACGGTCTGGGTTCGCTTTCCACTGACGCAGCGTTGAACCGGTCAGCTACGTGGATGGCCAACGACCTCGCCGGACGCACGTCGTTTGGTCACAACGACTCGCTGGGCCGAACGCCGTGGGTGCGAATGCCGGATTGCGGCGTTTCCTGGCCCGGCGGGGAGAACCTGGCCGCCGGCACGAACTATTCCGGCGCCCAGACGGCGCTGAACGCCTGGATCGCGTCCGGTTCGCACCGCGAGGTGATGCTGACCGCAGACTTCAAATCCATCGGCATCGGCCGAGTGTTCCGCGAAGGCTCGCAGTACGGGTGGTACTGGGTCACCGACTTTGGCTACGTCGGAGCCGCGGCGGCTCCCGCGCCCACGGCGACTCCCGCACCGGCGCGC
>CAZKZR010000004.1:0-7177 GCA_964557245.1 uncultured Anaerolineaceae bacterium
CTGGCTTCATCGAAATCAACACGACATCAGCCCAGCGGAGGAGCCGCTCCAGCACCGGGCGCGCCGGCGCCGCGGCGATGTCCAGGCAGACGCTCCGCTTGCCCCGGTTGAGGAGGGTGAAGGACTTGCCTTCAGCGGGAAGAATGGGCTGCTGCGTGTAGCGAAGCGCATCGCCTTCCGGCGGCTCGATCTTCACGACATCGGCGCCCATGTCGGCCAGGAGTAACCCACAGACGGGAATGGCGATCACCTGGGCGATCTCGAGGACCTTCAATCCCTCAAGCGCGCCGGCCGGAAGTCCGTCCGAGGGTGTCATGAGACGTCCGCGTCCCAGGCGAACGCTCTGCGGGCGTTTTCCACGAAGAACGCCTGCTGAACTTCTTCGCGCACACTCAGCGAGGCGATCTCATCCCGTGCCCGCTGCCAATCGATCGTCGGGTACTCAGTCCCAAACATCATTTTCTCCTTGCCGCGGGTGTTGATGAACTGCACCAGCTCGGCGGGCCAGTACTTCGGGGCAACCGATGTGCATGCCATGTACACGTTGTCCCAGTGAGCGATGACAGAGAGTGCCTCCGCAGTCCAGGGCTGACCGCAATGGGTCATGACCAGGCGCAACTCAGGAAAGTGATACGCAACTTCATCGAAATACATGGGGTTCTGTACCCAACCCGGCCGGCGCGGACCGGGCATGCCGGCGTTCATGCTGACCGCGATTCCGAGCTCGATCGCTTTCACGTAAAACGGCCAGTAGACCCGGTCGGTTGGTGGGAGGCTGTACCGGAACGGAGGGATGCGGAGACAGCGAACCCCGTGGAGTTCGTGACACTCCACAACTCGGCGGATTTCGGCCATGCCCTTCGTGGGGTCCACGATCATCGCGGGCAGGATCCTGCGTGGGTACTGCTGGTGGGCTCTCGAAACCCAATCCGCGTGCGCCGGCTCCATGATGGAGACAACAGCCGCGCCAATCCCGGCTCCATCCAGTGCTTGCAGCAGGTCTTCGGGGGTTCGGATTGGTGGACGCTCGGCAATGTCTTTGAACAAGTAGCTGAGACCCGAGCCGTCCTTAGCGTTCAGGAAGCTCGAATTCACAAGCGCATCGATGGCACGAACGCGCGTCACGGGGCACCTCTCTCTGCATCGCCGGCAAGGGACGATGACGAATGTTCAAGGATTTCGGTGGTCCACCGAGCAACGGTGGCGTCCAGCATGGCGAGGGGCACGACTTCGTTGACGAGGCCGAGTTCGTACGCTCGTTGTGCAGGCATGGTTCGACCGGTGAGCAGAAAGCCCAGCGCCGGCTTCAGGGGCGCCTGACGGGGCAACCGGTGCACGCCGAGGGAGCCGGCGATGAGCCCTCTCCGAGGCTCCGGCAGGCCGAACTCCGCATGGTCGGCCGCGATGATGACGTCACACGCCAGCGCGATCTCCATGCCGCCGCCGAGTGCGAACCCGTTCACACGAGCCACTATCGGCTTCAGGCGGGTGAAACGGGACGTGAGCCCGCCCCCTCCGGTTGGCGGCCGGTCCGGCCCGGACCCCCCAGCGCGCGCGCGGTCTTTCAGGTCCCGGCCGGCGCAAAACGCGCGATCGCCTGCTCCCGTGAGGACTGCCACACGCAGGAGGCCGTCGGCTTCGAAGTCGTCCCAAATGGCGGCGAGTTCAAAATGAGCCGCGGCGTGGAGCGCATTCATCACCTCGGGGCGGTTGATGGTGACGTAGGCAACCGCCCCCCGTTTTTCATAGGTGCAGAACTCGAGGTTGAGCGCAGCGCTCACGAACTACCCCCTCGGCAGGCCGAGTCCGCGGTTGGCGACGACGTTCCGCTGGATTTCGGCTGAACCCTGGCCGATGGTGTGACGGATCGCGTCCAGGTAGAGCGAGCCCCAGGCCATGGCAGGCGAATCCTCCGCGTCGTCCATCTCATCTTCCGCCAGGAGCCCATGCAAGCCGCGATCGTTCACGCGCGCATTGGCGAGTTGTTGGATCGTCTCAGTGACGGAGAGCTTCGCTATCGAGACCTCGTAATTCGGCAGTTCTCCGGCCGCCTGCATAGCGGTGACCCGATGCGAAAGGAGCTTCGCGACCTCCGTCCGGACGGCGGCGGCGGCAACGCGGTCGCGGCCTGCCGCACGCTGCGCGACGGCGTTCTTTTCTTCAGCCAGAGCGCGGTCGAGGGTTCGCTTGAGGAATGCGTAGCGCGCGATGCCGGAACGCTCGAAGTCCATCGTCGATGCGTTCACATACCAGCCGCGGTTCTCCTCACCGATCAGGTTCGCTGCGGGGACCCGCACCTGGTCGAGAAACACTTCGTTGAAGTGGTGGCGGCCCTGCAGATCGAGCAGTGGCCGAACCTCTACGCCGGGCGCGTCGAGCGGGACGAGGAGGATCGAGATGCCACGATGTTTCGGCGCGTCAGGGTCTGTCCTCACGACGGTCCAAAGGAGGTCCGAGAAGTGCGCACCGCTCGTGAACCGCTTGCGGCCAGTCACCACCCACTCATCTCCTTCGCGCACGGCGCCGGTCTCCGCGGAGGCGAGGTCTGAACCGGCATTCGGTTCCGACAGCCCCATGGCGACGGATAGCTCGCCGGCGGCCATGCGCGGGAGGTAGTCGCTCTTCTGGTCCGGTGTACCGAACAGCATGATGGAGGGGCCGACTTGCTGGATGGCGCGCCGGTGGTGCTCGATAGGAGCGCCGGCATCGACCATTTCCTGCATGTAGAGCATTTGCTCCACATAACCTTTTCCGCGCCCGCCGTACTCTTCAGGCCAGGCGATTGCGAGCATGCCTTCGCGTCCCGCCGCCTGGCTAAATGCGGGGGACGAGCTGCCGCCGCCGCGGGCGCGATGACTTTCCCAAAATTCGGAGGTCAGTGTGCGGGCAAGAAACGCTCTGACCTCGGCGCGGAATGTCTCTTGCTCCTGGCTGAACTCGAACTTCATGGCGTGCCCTTCGATCCCGCATGACCGAGCGCCGCCGTGGCTGAGCGCCAGGCCTTGAGGATTCGCTCTTCTTCAGCGTAGTCGAAGGTTCCGGCGGCGCTTGTGATTTCGCCGTCCGCAGGCGGGTTATCTCGCAGCCAACGGGCGGTGAGGCGCGTCGCAAGCTCGACGTCCACGCGATCCCGGTAGCCCAGCAGATTGCGCGGCTTGGACATATCCAGGATTAGTGACGACTTCTCGGCCAATGGGAACACGTCGCGGGCAAACTGCGCCGGGATGCCGACGAGTTCCATGGGGGAATCGAGTTCTTCGTTGATCACCCTGGCCACATCGAACGCGCTCATCACGCGTTCGTCCCCGGAGTTGAACGCCTGTCCGGCGGCTTCGGGCCTCGTGGCGGCAAGGAAAACGAGCCACGCGACGTTTTCCGCGTAACCGCGTTGGAAGTAGCTCAGGCCATCGTGCGGTATGAGCATAAACGGGCGCTGATCCAGGACCCGCTTTACCACTGCCCATTCGTGGTTGATCGGGGCGCGCGGCCCGTAGACGCCGGGGTACCGCACGACGACCGCTTCGAAATCGCCGCGACCGTGTTGTTGGAAGAGTTGATCCTCGCCTTCGGCCACCTTGCCCATGTGTCCGGGCATATCGGACTGGCGCGGGGCCCATTCGGGAACCGGCAATGCGATGCCGCCGCGCGGCGTGGGCCGGGCGGCGCCGCGGTACACCGGCTGTCCCGTTATCCCCACCAATCGATCCACGCGGCCGGCGAGGACGGACGCCAGCATGCGCAGGCGGCCGTACGTGCATATGGCGACATTCCAGCGCCGATCTGAGATGGCGCCAGCGAAGCTCGGCTCGTCGCGGGCGTCGCCGAAGAGACGCTCGACTGGACCCGCGAATGTGACACCCGAGTCATGCCGGCCGCTGTTGAAGACTGTCGTCTCGAATCCCGCCGCGAGCAGGAAGTTGACGATGTGGAGGCCGGTCGGGCCCGTGCCGCCGACGACCAGTGCTGACGGGCTCACAGCAGCTCCGCCAGTGACTCCGTCACCTCGCGGGCGGAGCCGCGGGCGAAGAGCGATTCGATCTCCACTCCGGTGAGCCCGCCCTCGGCGAGTATCTCGCGGGAATGCTTGCCGAGCGGCACCGGCGGCCTTGCCGCCAACGGCGTCTCCGTGAACTTCACCGGAGGCGCTACCACGGTGATTTCGCCGAGCACTTCATGTTCGACGCGGGCGAGGAACTCGTTTGCAGCGACTTGCTCGTCGAAGAAGAGCTCGTCTGAATGTCGCATCGGTGCAATCGGAAGCCCCCGGCGCTCGAATTCGGCCATCCAGTGCGTCGTCGGTGCGGTTCGGAAGGCGGCAGCGACCTGGGCATAGACACCTTCTTCGTGAGCGTGGGCATCCTCAGGCAGCCACCCCGGTTCGGTGGTCCAGCGGTCCGTTATTCCGAGCGCTTCGATGAGCTTCAGGCGGAGCGTCCGCGCGTTGCAGGCGATTCCGATGGTCCCGTCCTGGGTGGCGAAGAAGCCGTAGTACGCGCGCATCACCTTGTGGGGAAGGCGCTTCTCTCTCTCAGCGATGACGTCAGTCCAGCTTTTTCCTTCCGCGAAGGCGCGCTTAAGGTAATCCACGAATTCGGTCCGCCAGCCATCGATGAGTTCGACGTGCGTCAGCTGGTTGTTCTCCAGGAGCATGGCGGCGTGCATCAGGGCCACGTTGAGACGTTGACCTGTCCCCGTCTTTTCGCGGTGGTAGAGCGCTGTGGAAACGCCCCAGGCCATCAGCATGGCCGCGGCGTAATCGATGATGGGGTTGAGGATGGGTTCCGGGCCTGCGTCAGAGATATGAGCGAGGCCGGTTAGCGCCTGCATCGCGACGTCCATCCCGGCGAGGCGGGCGAGAGGGCCGTCCAAACCGTACGCCGTGTTCTCCCCATAGATAACGCGGGGGTTCGACTTGCGCACCGCCTCGTAATCCAGGCCGAGCGACTCAGAGAAGCCTGGCCGGAAGTTGGCCAACACGATGTCGGCTTCCGACGCGAGCTTCTGCACTGCGCAGACCACGTCCGGATCGCTGAGCTTCACGCAGAGCGAGCGCTTCCCGCGGTTCTTGTTGAAGTACTGCCTGCCTTCGAACGGCAAGATGGGACCGTTGTGCCGCGTCTGGTCGCCGTCGATATCTTCGACCTTGATTACGTCGGCGCCGCCTTCAGCCAGCATCTGCCCGCAGAACGGGACTGCGATGAATCGACCGAGTTCGAGCACTTTCAGGCCGGCGAATGGTCCGGTGGGGGGCATCAGCGTCTCCGCCTGTGAGGATCCATGGCTTCGTTCGTTGCGTCGGCCACCAGGTTGAGCCCCACGAGGAAGAGCGCGAGGACAGCGCCGGGAAACGCGAAGTACGTCCATTTATCGAGATGGGCACGGGCACCGTTAATCAGATTGCCCAGCGACGGCTGCGGCGGCTCCGTTCCGAGGCCCAGGTAGCCAAGGCTCGCTTCGATGAGGACGGCGCCGGCCATCGAGAGTGCGGCCTGCACAAGAAGCGGCGGCAGCGCGTTGATGGCCACGTGCCGGAACATGATGCGAATCTCGCTTGCGCCGGTGACGCGCGCTGCGAGTACGTAGTCCTTGCTGCTTTCCAGGAGCATTTGCGCGCGGCCCAACCGCGCGAACCGTGGGAATGCGCCGATGCCGATGGCGAGGGCCACGTTTTCGATGCCGGCGCCCAGGGCCGCGAGGATGGCGATGGCGAGCAGGAGCCCGGGAAACGCGAGCATGCTATCGACGATCCGCGAGATGATGGTGTCCAGCCAGCCGCGGAAGTAGCCCGCCAGGAATCCGGCGATGGTACCCGCGAGACCGAATCCGCCGACTGCGAAGATGCTGACCAGGAGCGAAGCGCGCAGGCCGTAGAGGGTACGGCTGAAGATGTCCCGACTGAATTCATCAGTGCCGAACCAAAAGTCCGCGGAAGGTCCTTCCAGCCGGTGGCCACGAAGCTGCGCGATGGGGTCATGCGGGGCGATGAGGGGCGCCGCGAAGCCGACGATGATGAGGGCCCCCACGATGACCAGCCCGATGGCGCCCATGGGGTTGCGGAGCGTCTCCAACACCGTGGTGAGGAAGAGTGAGTCTCGCGTACGGTCGTCGCGTTTCGTTTCGAGTTCGCTGGGCAGGGTGACGACGGCCATCAGCGGAACCTGATCCGCGGGTCAAGGACGCCGTACATGATGTCAGCCAGCAGATTGATAAGGATGAACCCGAACACGAGGAAGAGCAGCGCGCCCTGGACTACCGGATAGTCCCGAGCCTGGATTGCTCCGACCACCAGCCGCCCGATGCCCGGCCGCGAAAAGACGTTTTCCACCACCACGGAGCCAGTAAGCAGCGCGGCGAACTGCAGCGCCATGACGGTCACGACTGGCACCAGTCCGTTGCGCAGGCCGTGGCGAATGACCACCGCCCGACCGGCGAGTCCCTTGGCCCTGGCGGTCCGGATGTAATCCTGGTTCATGACCTGGGCGATGGATGTTCGGACGAATCGCGCCAGCACCGCCGCGCCGGTCATACCAAGGACGAGCGCCGGTAGGATCAGGTAGCGCAGCCCTTCGACCGGATCATCAAGCAGGGCGACGCGTCCCCCGATTGGCAGCCAGTCAAGACGGAAGCTGACGAAGTAGATGAAGACAAGTCCGAGTACAAAGTGCGGGATAGCGATCCCGAGCAAAGTGAAAGCCGAGAGCGCCCAATCCCACCCTGACCGCAGGTGAGTGCCCGCCATGACGCCGAGGATGAGGCCGAGCGTGAGTTCGATGGTGAACGCGACGAGGGTCAGTTCGAGGGTCGGCGCCAGGGCTCCCCGCAGCAACTCCGAGACGGAGCGGCTGTTGCGAAAAGAGTCGCCGAGATCGCCCCGTAAGGCGTTGCCGAACCAGATGAGGTACTGCTCGGCTATTGGTTTATCGAGGCCGAGTCGCTCCCGGATGACCTGAACGTCCTCATCGGAGGCGTCCGCCCCGGCGAGGTTCGTGGCAGGGTCGCCGGGCACCAGCTGGAGGATGCTGAAGACGATGATGCTCGAAATGAGCACGACAGGGATCGCCTGAAGCAGCCTCCTCAGGATGTGAACAGCCATGATTGCTCCTGTCGAGGGGGCCTAAGCGTCGATCCAGACTTCGGCCAGCGGCGGGGCATCGCGCGCGCCATCCGGGTCAGCCAT
>CAZKZR010000004.1:7277-23002 GCA_964557245.1 uncultured Anaerolineaceae bacterium
CGATCCAGACTTCGGCCAGCGGCGGGGCATCGCGCGCGCCATCCGGGTCAGCCATTACCTGCTTGCGCATGGCGAAGAACGTATTGTTCGGTGCCAGGGGCGCCATCCAGGGGTCATCTACAAGGTAGAGTTTGTTCCACTGGCGCAGCAGATCCTGGCCCGCCGGCGAGCGCGGATCCGTTTCAACGATCTTCGCCAGCAGGGTCTTGTAGGCATCTGGCTGGTAGTGCGATGCGTTCGGAATACGCACCGGCTGAGCGAATTCGAAGAAGGTTGCCGGGTACATGTTGTCGGAGAAGCCGAAGGGGGAAACGAACATGCCACCATCGACCTTTCGCGTGCGGAAACGCTCCAGATAGGCCGAATATTCGCCTACGTTGAGCTGGGCGTTCACGCCAATGGCTTTCCAGTCATCCTGGACGTACTGGGCGAGCCCTTCGCGGCTCTGGCCGATGTCCATCGGGATGGTGATGCCTTCGGCGCCAGCCTGCTTGAGCAGCGACTTCGCCTTTTCCGGGTCATAGGTGAGGAGTGATTCATCCGCGGCGATGTAGGCAGGCGATTCCTTGGGCCAGGGCAAGACCTGGGGAGAGATGACGCCCTCGCCCCATTCGCTAGCGATGCGCTTCCGGTCGATCGCGTAGGTCAGGGCCTGGCGGACGCGCGTGTCCTTGAGGGCGGGGAAATCCACGACAAGGCCGGCATACCAGGAGCCGCCGACACCGCCGTCAGTGACCTTCACGTCCTTGTTGCCCTTGAGCGCCTTGACGATTGCGGGGGTGACCTGGCTCGCGTGCATGAGTTCGCCGGACTGGAGAGCCAGCGAGCGAGCTTGCTCGTCGGCGTAAATCTTGCCCTGGATCTTGTCGAGGTACGGCTTGCCCGTGTCCCAGTAGCTGGGGTTGCGCTCCAGCACGTATCCCTGGTTCGGCGTGTACGAGACGAACTTGAACGGCCCCGCGCCGTTCAGGACCTTCATCTTCGGAGCGTCGGCGACGGTCTTCTGGTCCACAATCGGGAGGAGCGCGAAGTAGTCCTCCATGTACGGCCGTGGAGCCGAGAAGGTGATGTCGATCGTCAAGGGGTCCGGCGTCTTGATGTCCGTGATGAGCTTGCCGGGGTTCTTGAGCTGGCTTGTGGTGGTGTCCGCGCGGAACGTTTCGATGCTGAAGCGAACATCATCGGAGGTGAGGGGACGGCCGTCATGGAATTGGAGGCCCGAGCGGAGCTTGATGCTGACTCCGGTGAAATCGGGTTTCATCTCGAACTTTTCGGCGAGAGCGAGCCTCGGACGGTTATCCGCTCCCTGGATGATCAGCGTCTCCCAGATTGCCCAACGGAGGTAGAAATTGTTCGCGTTGAATGCGTAGACAAGTGCGTCCGGCGCGGGCTCGCCTGAGTCGACGATGAGCGTGCCGCCCTTCTTGGGCGTCTTCACGGCTGGCGTGGAGTTCCCCGCGGGCGTGTTGGAACCGTCGGATTCGTCCGAATCGTCGTCGTCCCCGCAGCCTGTCAGCGCCAGCCCGGCGAGGCCGAGACCGGTACCGGCGGCTCCGGAAAGCATTTTCCGGCGCCCAAACCGGCTGGCGAAGCGGTCGCTCACTGTGATCATTGGAGACCTCCCAAGGCCGGGTTGCGGCAACGTTCCCGCTTTCTACCGTCAGGCAATGGAGCGTGTCAATAGCGCCAATAGGCCAAACACGCCCACTTTGGGATTGAGCGAAGGTGTTTGAGAAAACCAAACGACGGTTGCAGCCATGCCAGCAAGTGTGCAAAGGTTTCCGCACTTCGCGGAGGTGGCCCATTGGAACGTTCGCCTATCCACACGCCCCTGTGCGACCAGCTTGGGGTGGAGCACCCGATCTTCGCGTTCAGCCACAGCGTTGACGTTGTGGTGGAGGTCTGTCTGGCCGGAGGCGTCGGAGTGCTGGGCGCCACGCGGATGTTCCCGGAGGAGATCGCTGAGAACCTGAGGGAGATTCGCGGCCGGGTGGGCGCACGGCCGTTCGGCGTCGACCTCGTCCTGCCGCAGGGAATGCCCGAGCGCAACAATCGCGAGGACATCGAAGCGCAACTGCCGGAGGAGCACCGGGCATTCGTCGAGCACCTCTACGAGAAGTACAGCGTGCCCCGGGATGGGCAAGCGGGGCCTCGCTCCAGGTTCGTCCGCTCAGATGAAATGGCGAGCCGGCAGGCCGATGTCGTGCTGGCCTCCGATGTCGATATCTTTGCGATGGGGATCGGCAGCCCAACGGAGTTCATTGCCGCGGCGAAGGATGCCGGCAAGCGCGTTCTTGCGCTGGTCGGGAGTCCGAAGCATGCGCGACGCGCCCTTGCCCAGGGGGCCGATATCCTTGTGGCACAGGGGCATGATTCGGGGGCGCACACGGGTCCAATCGGCACCTTTTCGCTCGTGCCTCAGATCACAAAGATCGCCGGGACGGTACCGGTCCTTGCCGCGGGCGGAGTCGCTACCGGCGGTCACATCGTGGCGGCGCTGGCAATGGGCGCCGTTGGGGTGTGGATCGGCACCGCATGGCTGGTGACGAAGGAAGCCCATACTCCCGGGAAGCTGATGCCCAAATTGTTGGCCGCCGGCTCGGAAGACACGGTTATCACCCGGGCCAAGAGCGGCAAAACCAACCGGCAGCTGCGTACCGCATATACGGATGAGTGGGCCGCTCCCGACGCGCCAGATCCGCTCAAGATGCCCTACCAGGACATCCTTGTCGGGGATCTCCTGGGAGCGATCGACCGCTACGAGGTCGAGCCGCTTCTCGGCAGCGGCCTGGGGCAGGGAATCGCATGGTTTAACGAGGAGACCACGGTTGCCGACGTGATGCGCCGGTACACGGAGGAAGCGGCAGAGAGCCTCCGCAACCTGGAGGCGTTGCGCAACGTACCACGGGAGGAGGCCAGGGCCTGAGCGTGGACGCATCCGACAAGCCGCACACTGCACCGCCGACGGCGCTTCGATCCGTGCCAACGATTCACGATGTGGCGCGGATGGCGGGGGTGTCTACGTCGACTGTCAGCCGGTCACTGAGCGGAGGCTCGCGGGTCAGTGAAGAGACGCGTGAGAAGGTGCGACGGGTGGCGGATGAACTGGGGTTCCGTCCAAGCCGATCGGCCCAGGCGTTGCGTTCTTCCCGCACGGGCACCATCGGCCTGCTCGCCCCGAACCTCGAGAATCCGATCTCTTACGACCACCTGAGGTCGACTATTCGTGCGGCTCACGAGCGCGGGTACACCGTGCTCGTCGGCGATGGGCAAGAGAATCCCGAAATCCAGGATGCGGAGCTCGCGCGCATGCGCGACTACCGCGTGGATGGCGTGATCCTGGGCCGAGGCATCGTGCCGATCACGCCCCTTCTCGTCGACACCCTCCAGTCTCCGCTCCCTGTCGAGCCTTACATCGCGCCGGGGACGCTCGAGGCTCACCTTGGCGAACGAATCAACGTCTACCGGGACACCACCGCCGATGTTGTCGGCGCTACGCTCGCCTATCGACGGCTTGCCCGGCTCGGACATCGCCGCTTCGCCATTTTTCTTTTCGCCCACGCTTCAACCCGCACCGGGCGAGGGCGTCACATGTTGCTTGAGGAAGTGCTCGCGGCGGAAGGAGCCGTCGCGGAGGTCCAGAATGTCCTGGTGAGCGAACCTGAGGAGTGCCTGAGCGCGGTGCAGCGGTTGCTGGCGTCCCGTGATGCGCCGACCGCGATCATCTCGGCCAACGGTCGTCTGACGCCCTACGTGCTGGAGGGCCTGCATTCCTCCGGAGCGCGCATCCCCACGGACATCTCGTTCCTTTCGTTCGGCGATTCCCGCTGGCACCGAGCCTACTCTCCGCCGATCTCGGTGATTCGTGAGGATTACGCAGCGGTTGCCGAACGCACCGTGGAGCGGCTCGTGCAGCGAATCGGTGGCGCGGTGCTCGAACCGGATACGCTACGCCAGTCCGAATTCGTCATGCGGGAGTCGATCGGTCCTGCGCCAGAACGGGCCATGCCGAATGTCCGCGCGAAATTGGCGCGGCGGAGTGAGAGCGTTGGGTAGGCGAATCCTCGAAGGCGTGCGGGTGTTGGACATCACGCAGATCGTCGCCGGGCCGGTCTGCACCCGGATGCTGGCAGACCTGGGCGCCGATGTGGTGAAAATCGACCAACCTTCGAACGATGCATCGGTGAGGCGCCGCAGCGCCGGGCCGGCGGGCCAGAATGTTGGGAAGCGCTCGATCGTCATTGACCTGAAGTGCCAGGAGGGCCGGGAGATTGCGGCCAGCCTCGTGGCAGAGGCGGACGTGCTCGTTGAGAACTATCGACCGGGCGCGCTGGAGCGGCTGGGGCTTGGCTCGGCGGCGGCGGCGGCAATCAACTCTCGCCTGATCTACGCTAGCATTTCCGGTTTTGGGAACGACACATCTTTCGCGAGCCGTGGGGCCTACGGGGCGACGGCCCACGCCGAGGCGGGTTGGCTGTGGGTGCAGCAGCAAGCGCAAGGCGGGACCGAACCGTTCGCGCCGGGCGTGACGGTGGCCGACATCGCCACCGGCATGAACGCCTGCACCGCTATCCTCGCCGCGCTTTACGACAGGGAGCGAACGGGCGCGGGCCAGGTCATCAACGTAACACTCATGGACAGCCAACTGGCCTTTCTTGCTGAAGCAGCGGCGGGCACACTCGCCGGTGAACCGTTCCAACCGTTCCGGCATGGCCTCCAGCGGACCAACGACGGGTACCTGGCAGTCAACGCCGGCACACCGCGCAATTGGCGCAGGCTGGCCGAGGCAATCGGTGCCGATGAAGCGATCAGCCGCGAGGGGAAGGCTATCGAACGGGCCGTTTCAGAATGGGCGGAGGGCCGATCGACCAGGGATGCCGCCGCCGCTCTCGCCGAGGCCGGCGCGCCTTATGGCGTCGTTCGGACCATGCAGGAAGCGCTCGACCACCCGTACTTCGCCGAACGCCGGATGATCGACGAAGTGCCCGACCCGCTCGAAGGACCGGTTCGAGTTATCGGCTCGCCATTGCGCTTTTCCGCGGCGGAATCGGGGCCCGTGGCCGGGGCTCCGCTTGCGGGCGAACACACGGTCCAGGTGCTCAGTGAATTGGGCCTCGACAAGGCTCGCATCAACGAGCTTCTCGCCCGCGGAGCGGTGCAAACAGCCGGAGGCGCGGACGAATGATACTCGCCTCCTACTGCAGCAGGGTCGTCGAGGAATTCGACGCGCAAGGGTGGCATCGCACCGCCACCGACGTGGATTACGCCTCGGCACGCTGGCTGATCGACGAGTTTCGAAAACGCGGCGTAGCTGCGTCCATCGACACCTATCCATTCACGCGAGTCGACCCGGTCCCATGCTCAGTCTCATCAGAAACGTGGAAGATTTCAGGCTTCCCGTTCACTGATTCCCTGCTGCCGGCTCCCGGAACCGTCCTGAGGGGGACCATAGCAGAGGTTCCTGGGCCTTCCGCGTTCGCCCTGGTGGCAGCTGAGCCTCACGGCATGACGTCTCCGGTAGACGAGCTTCGGGCCCAACAATGGGCAGCGATTCTCGTGCTGATGGAGGGGCCGGGATTCACGCTTCGCAACCAGTGGAGCCAGGAGTCACCGTATGGGCCGCCGGTCATCCAGGTCCCCGCTTCCGAGCGAGACCGCCTTGAGGCGGCTCGTGGAGCGAAGGAGCCTCTGAGCCTTGGGCTGGGCGCGAAACGCTCCCGTGTCGGAGCATCGAACGTTCGGGCGCGTGTGACGGGGCGTCATCCGGAGCTTCCGCCAATCACGATCCTTACTCCGCGGAGTGGCTGGTGGCATTGCGCCGGCGAGCGCGGCGGCGGCATTGCCGGCCTGCTCGAAGTGGCCGGCGAGACCCAACGACTGGGACTTTCCAGGAACGTGGATTTCGTCGCCACTACTGGTCACGAGCTTGGTTTCTGGGGTATTCACAGGCACCTGGAGCGCCACGTTGAAGCGGCTCAAGGCGCACACTTCTGGGTGCACCTGGGGGCGAATATCGGGGCAAAAGGGACCACGGCCGTCGTCCGTTCAGGAGACTCCCGCTTGCTGGAGACCGCACGGGCGGCGGGTTCGCTGCTCGATTCGGATGCGGGCGCCGCGCGGTGGGATCTGTGCGAGCGCGCTCCCGGCGGGGAGGCGCAGGTGGTGGAGGCGGCCGGCGGCACCTACATCAGCCTGGTGGGCGCCGGGTTCGAAATGTTCCACTCGATCGAGGACCGGTGGCCGGACGCTATTGACGCCGAAGCCATCGCCCGAAGTGCCAATTTCGTCATGGAGTTGTTGCTCCAATCCGAGCCAGCCTACCGGATTTAATTGTCGCCGGACTGAGGAGAATCATCCATGGACTTTCGTTTCACCGAAGAGGAGCAAGCGTTTCGTAGGCGGGTGCGTGAGTTCCTCGCCGACTGGGTGGCAAGCGACGGGAAAGTCCCGACCGAACGGCTGGATGACCTGGAGAAGGCGATGGCGGCCCAACGTTGGCTGACCGTGGCGTGGCCCGTTCAATACGGCGGCGGCGGGGCGAGCCCCTTGCAGCAACTGATTTTCAAGGAGGAGTGCTGGGCGGCCGGATTCAGCACCCAGTCACAGGGAGTCAACCTGGTTGGACCAGCGCTGATGGTGCATGGCACAGAGGAACAGAAGGCCGAGCACCTTCCGCGAATCGCGCGTGGCGAGGTCCGCTGGGCGCAGGGATTTTCGGAACCCGGTGCCGGGAGCGACCTCGCAAGCCTGCAGACGCGCGCTGTCCGAGATGGAGACGATTACATCATCAACGGGCAAAAGATCTGGACCTCTGAAGCGCACCATTCGGACTGGATCCACCTTCTCGCCCGTACGGATCCAGAGGCGCCAAAGCATCGTGGAATCAGCTATTTCATGATCGACCTGCGCACGCCGGGGATCACAATCCGGCCGCTCATCCAGTTGACGGGGGTTCACGGGTTCAACGAAGTCTTCTTTGATGACGTGCGCGTTCCGGCGCGGAATATGATTTCCCAGGAGAACCGGGGCTGGTACGCAGCCACCACGACCCTGGATTTCGAGCGTTCGGGCATCGAGCGCAACCTTGTGGCGGAGCGGGATTGGGCCAGGCTGGTCGATTACGCCCGCGTGCAAAAGGAATCGCTGGCGAAGGGGCGGAGTAGCGTCTGGCGGCATAAACTCGCGGACCTTGGGATCGAAGTCCAGGTGGGCCAGTGGATAGCGCGCCGGGTGGCCTGGATGCAGGGCCAGGGCCTCGTGCCGAACTACGAATCGTCCATGTCCAAGACGTACAACTCGGATGTCGGTCAGCGCATAGCGGCATTCGGCGTCGAGCTGTTGGGATTGGCGGGCCAACTACGGGAGCCTTCGCGCGAACCGGCGAATACGGTCTCGTTCCGCTATCTCGATGCCCGCCGGCTGACAATCGGCCAGGGCACGAGCGAGATCAACCGGAACGTCATCGCCACGCGCGGCCTCGGCCTCCCCCGCTAGGTTCCAAGGGGGCACGCGATGGCTTCACTTTCTGACGGAATGTCGGAACTGACGTGGGCTCAGGACGAGGGCATCGCGACCCTGACGCTGAACCGTCCGGAGCGGCGGAATGCGATTACGCGCACGATGCTGGCCGAGTTGCTCTACGCCGTGGAAGCTTGCGGTAAGGACGGGTCGGTTCGCGTGGTAGTGATCCGAGGCGCGGGGAAGGGCTTTTGCCCGGGCGATGAACTTCGCGGGATGGGAGATGTGCCGGCGGAATTCCGGTTCGTTCCAGCGGCGCCAGTTACCCACGCGGCGCTGCAGGCCGCGCTGCGCGGGATGCCGAAGCCGGTAATCGCCGCAATCCACGGTTTCGCGTTTGGCGTGGGCCTGGACCTCGCGATGGCGTGTGACTTTCGGATCGCGACGGCTGATGCTCAATTCCGAGACCAGCGCGTGATTGAACGGGGCATGCATGCGGTGACCGGTTGCGCCTGGTTCCAGCCCCGCGCGATCGGTCTCACCCGCGCGCTGGAATTTCTCATCCTCGGACGAGCGCTCGACGGGGCGGAGGCGGCGGAGCATGGGATGGTGACCACCGCCGTGGAGCCGGAACTGTTCGATGAAGCGGTCGCGGAACTCGCACGGCGGCTCGCCGTGGCCCCAACCAAGGCTATCGGACTCATGAAACGACAGGTCTACGAAGGCCTGGGTATGACCCACGGCCAATTCATGGAGTTCGCCGCTCCGCTGACGTCTCAGGTTGAGATAGAAGACCGGAAGGAGGGCGTCCAGGCGTTTCTCGAGCGGCGGCCTCCTCGGTTCACTGGTCGATGAGTAACGCATCATCGAGCGCGCAGCCGGCCCCGATATTGCGGGCCGTGACTATCTGTACCGGCGACCCGGGGAAGGCCGCCATCGCGTTCAACGTGCTTCTTGGGAAGCCATCCACAGCGGACGAGGATAAGGTCTACTGCGCCGACGGCACTCGTCTCATCGTGACATCTGAGGGAAGCGTGTCCGGCCTCGCCCGCGTGACCTTCGCTGTGCCCGCGCCGAAGGGCCACGCGGAGGCATTGCTGGAGCACGGGTTCGCCATTGCGGGGGATGTCAATTCCCCGGTGATTAGTCGACCCTCAGCATGCGGTGTCGAAGTGGCCTTCGAGTCCCTGGAAGAACGGAACTGCCGGGATGGATCCGGCGGAGCAAGGCTGGATCATGTGGCCCTCGTCGTCACGGACCTGAAGGAGGCGACGCACCGGTGGGCACAGTTGCTGGACCAGACGGCCGACGAGGTGGGCCAACACCCCCTCGGTAACAGCGACACCGCCCGGTTCCTTCTCGGTGGCCAGATGATCGAACTGGTCTCTCCCTGGCAGGGCGCAGACACGCCGATGCGGCGGCGCCTGGAGAGTTCGGGAGACGGCCCAATCGCACTTGCCCTGGTGCCCGCCGACCTGACGGCAGCGATTGGGCGGTTGGAGGCCGCGGGTGTCCGCCTGGTTCGGCAAGGGCCGCACGTCTTCGTGCACCCCGGCGACGCTGGCGGCGTCCTGGTCCAACTCACCCCTCGTCTCGAACACTAAGCGAGGCTCACACCCTGGCGGTCCCCTTCCCGGGCTGGCCGGCGTGCCAGCTAAATCCTTCCCGGAAGTAGGTCTCCGGGTGCTTGAGACCGGGCAGCCCACGCATCGTGGCCTTCACTCCGCGGACTCCCGCGGGTTCATATGAGGCAATCGACGCGGCAAGGGCGCGAGCATGGTCCAAGACCCGGTCATCGGGCACGACCGCAGTGGCGATGCCCAACCGGAAGAGTTCGGGCCCCAGGACCTTGTCGCCGGTCAGGGCCATCCTCGCCGCTACTGCTTCTCCGTGTCGCAGGATGAGCCACGCGAGGTTCATTGCCGGCGAGGTGTTCTGGCGAATTTCGCCCACCTGGAGGTACGCGGTCTCTCCGGCGATGAGCAGGTCGCAGCAACTGGCCAGTGGGCCGCCGGCATTAATGGCGAAGCGCTCCAAGGCTCCGACGATTGGCACAGGACAGCGGTAGAGCTTGAGCTGCAGCTCGATCCACATGGGCCGGAACCGAGGCAGCCACTCCGGCGGAGGGTCAGCGCCAAACTCGGTGAGGTCGTTTCCCGCGCAGAAGGAGCCGCCCGCGCCATGAATCAACACGACGCGGATGTCGCTGCGGGTGGCCACTTGATCCATTGCAGCGTGGAGACCTTCAAGGACCGGCCCGGTGAGGGCGTTCCTGCGGTGAGGTCGGTTGAGGACCACTTCCGCGATCCCTTCCTGCACTGTGAACAAGACTTCGTCGGCCATGCTGGCTCCCTGGTGGTCATTTGGCGCGCGATGCGAAGCGGTTGCGAGCGCAACGGTTGCGCAAACGTTTCCGCAGCCGGAAGTCTACGCCGAACTTGAGGGCATCGTTCAAGCGGTTGTTCACGAAGAACGGGCTGCCGAGAGCGTCTGGAAGGAAAGCGCTTCCAGAAAGAAGTTGCGGCGCGCGGGGGAGGTTTGGTAGGCCCGGAGAGATTCGAACTCTCGACCAATGGATTAAAAGGCGGTACCTGACTGGCCTCGCGTGTGTATCTCTGGAGCCGGGCCGGGGCGTCGGTCACCTTGCGGCCCCCTGTCAGCAGAGGTGACCACCTGCTTACCCCAGGTGCAGTCGGACTAAGCGACATAAAAATCGGCGAGTGTGAAGATTATCGTCGTCGCGGCAGGGCCCGTGCAACTAATCGAGAACTTAAGGAAGAGATGCGAAATAGACGCGGCACTCGCTCGTGTGCAGCAATGAATTCGACCCGCGGGACTTCCGCTCAACCGCGTAGGTGGGTAATCTTTTGCTCAGGAATCACCTGCGGAGGCAAACCAGTGAAAAGAAGGTTTTGTCCATGCCGACGGCGATTACCCTTTCGATCCTCACAGAGGACGTTCCCGTTGGGGAACTGAGCCCTGCCGCTTGGAATCCCCGCACCATTCGGGACGAGCGCTTCCAAAACCTTTGTGACTCGATACGCAACGATCCGGACTTCTTTCGGCTGCGACCGGTCCTGGCGATGGCCGACGGCACAATCTACGCCGGCAACATGCGCTACCGCGCAGCGGTGAAGCTTGGCATGGCGACTGTGCCGGCCATCCGTCAAGACATTCCGATGCGACTCGCGCAGGAACGCGCCATGCGCGACAACGCACAGTGGGGTGAGTGGGACGAAGACGACCTTGCTCAGCTGCTCCACCAGCTCTCGGAAGACGGCAGCGACCTGGGATTGCTCGGCTTTGATGATCGTTCCTTGCAGCAGCTTCTGGACCGAGTCGTCGCTGATGCCCCTGAGGCGGATAACGTTCCTGAACTGCCCGACGAGCCCAGTGCGCGGCCTGGTGATGTCTTCAAACTCGGACCGCATCGCCTGATTTGCGCAGACTGCACTGACCCGGCGGCTCTTGAGGAATTGATGGCCGGTGAGCGCGCGGCATGCCTCTGGACGGACCCGCCTTTCGGTGTGAACTACGTCGGCGGAACCGCCGCCCGGCTGGAGCTCCTGAACGACAGCCCCGAGGGAATCGCGCCGCTGCTGGAAAGCGCCTTCGCTAACTTGGATCCTTGGCTGGAGCCGGGCGCAGCTCTCTACGTTGTTCACCCCGCGGGCGATCTAGCGGCGACCTTCGCGGAAGCATTCGCGAAACAGGGCTGGACGGTCCGCCAGGGACTCGTGTGGGTGAAGGACGCATTTGTCCTGGGCCGGTCGGACTACCACTATCAGCACGAGCCCATTCTGTTCGGCTACAAGGCCGACATGGGCGGAGGGCGGCGTGGCCGAGGCGGTCGCTGCTGGTTTGGCGGAAATGGGGCGTCGAGCGTCTTTCAAGTTCCGCGAAGTCGTTCAAATGCTGACCACCCGACGAGCAAGCCGACGGCCCTCATCGAAGCAATGCTCAAGAACTCCACCAAGCACGGCGAAGTCGTGCTCGATCCATTCTTGGGCTCTGGCAGCACGCTCGTGGCGGCAGATCTCCTGGGCCGTCGCTGTTTCGGAGTCGAACTCGATCCGCGCTACGTCGACGTCGTCATCGAGCGCTGGGAACGGCTCACGGGGAACTCGGCAGAGAAGCTTGGCGGTGCCTCGTGAAAGGCATTCGCTGCGAAGGTGAAAACGCCAGAGGGGAGCGCTGCCGCGCCTTTGCATCTCCGGGAGAAGCATTCTGTTTCTTCCATGACCCAGCCCGCGCCGACGAGGCCGCTGAGGCGCGCCGCACTGGCGGAGTCCGCCGCCGGCGGGAACGTGTGGTCACTGCCGCGTACGAACTCGGCGACCTGACAACGACGGACGGCCTGTTCAGACTTTTGCAAGTCGCCGTCACCGACATCCTCCAGCTCGAGAATTCCATTGCGCGCGGCCGTTCGCTCCTCTATGCGATCTCGGTTGGAACGCGTCTCGCCGAGGTGAGGGATGTTGAGGCACGTTTGCAGGCAATCGAATCGGCGATCGCGTCGAAGGTCACTCCGTTTCGTGGAGCGCGAGGATGAAAAAGAACAGCCGTCGCCTCGATCAGTTGCAGTCGGCAATGGAACCTCAGCAAAACGCGCTGGTATGGCTCGAGTACTTCAAAAACAACGAACCGCTTCCCGCGTCGTTCTGGAAGCTTCGAGACCCCAACGCCGTATCGGCGCTCACGAACCAGGTCATGAATGCCTATGCCATCCTCGGCCTCTGGATCCAATGGGCCGAGACGCAAACGGCGAAACTGGAGCTGATGCTTGGCACCGTGCAGATGGCCGGTCTCGCATCCGACTGGTGCACGGACGCAGTCCAGGATCTCGAAGCTGCGGGAGGCACTTCGATGTCACGCCGGGTCGCGGCATGGGAAGCGCACCGGCACTTCTTGGAAGCTGCGCTTGCACCGATGTCTGACGGGCTGCGGAAGGGTTGGAACGCGACCTGGGAGAATCTCCGGGTCGCAGAGCTGGCGGCAGCAGATGTGGGGGAAGACTTCCTCGGGCGCGACATCCTGGTCGAGGAGGCTCGGAGGGTACTCCTGGACGTGCGGACACGGTTGGAAGAACTGCGGGCAACTCTCAAGATCTTCAGGATCCGTGTCGAGCGGCGGGAACCTTCGGAGGAGACAATGACAAGCCTCCTAAGTTGGCTGCGCCGCACCGGGTAACAGTCCGCGGTTCGGTCGGTCCTACACCAATCGATTCACCGGGCTCAGTTCGCTGTGCGCCCGAACCGCCTTCTCGCTGGTATAGGTCCGCGCGTAGCGGTGGGGCATCGTTAGGTCGGAATGCCCGAGCAACATCTGCACGTCGATCTCCCGGGCGCCGGACTCGATCGCCCAGGTCGCGAACGTGTGGCGGAAGCGATGTGGATGGACACCACCCACTTTGGCCTCAAGTCCGATGCGGCGAAGCAGCGTGTTCAGCGTATGAGGGCCGGCCATGTCCATCCCGATGCTGGTCCGAAACAACGAGCCGTCCTCCTCACCTCGGAAGCGCGCGACGTACTCCAGGAGAGCGTCCTGAGTCCGCGGCCCGATGCCGACCCAGCGTTGCTTCTCGCCTTTGCCGTGCCGCACGAACACCCGGCCGCGGTCCCAGTCCACGTCGTCTATCTGTACTGCGACACACTCCGACGACCGCACGCCGGTATCAAGCAGGAACAGCAGCAGGGCGTAGTTCCGGGACCCGAAGAGCGTCTCCCGGTTCTGGGCGTTCATCAGCAACTGGAACTCGGCCGGCGAGAACGGCTCCTTGATTGTCAAAGGAAGTTTCACGAGCGGGACCCGAGCGAACGCGTTCTGTTCGACGATGCCCATGCGCCGCAACCAGGAGAAGCAGGTTTTGATCTCGCGGTGACGCCGGTGCTGGTAGAGCACCGAGTAGCCGCGCCGGCGGATCTCCGCGAGGAAGGCGTAGACGTGGGTCACGCTGTACTCCTCCGCGTTTTCCGGGAAGCCGAGAGTACGGCCGATCTTGCGGAAGTCGGCGAGCGTGTTGGCGTAACTCTGGCGGGTCTTGGCGGTTTTGCCTTCGACCTCGATGGCGGCGAGATAGGTCTGGATATGGTCGTCGAGGGTGGGCACGGCGTCCTCCGTTTCGGGGTGGGACACATGACTCACTCGTGGGCGGACAGTTATCAAGTCGCTCTCAAAGAGAAACTCCAACGGCCCCCGAGACGGGGGCCGTTGGCCATCTGAGCCCGGATCAGGAACTAGACGTCCGAATCCCAGCGTTCGAACGAGGCGCGGTGGTCAAAGGAGCCGGCGAGTAACGCTGCTTCGAGTTTGGTGGCAGCGACGGGACCGAGAGCGAGAACCACTGGTTCACGCACAGGCTCGTGAAAGGTCACTTCGAAACGGGTCAGTCCGTCGACCGGTCCGTCGAGGAAATGGCTCACCTCGATCGCCGCGACCGGTGAAGCGACGCTGCCTGGTGGAACGGAGATCTGAACGAAGGTGCGATAGGAATCAGTCATTTGTCGACCCACCTCCTGCGGGGTCGACCGGTATAGCTCACTCGTATCCCGGACACGGTCAACCACGGCCGAAACGAGGCGCAGAAGCAAGAAACGAACCGCTTGACTTCGTCGGCAGAGAGAGTGAGTTGTGTCCATCGACTAAAGAAGGAGGTCGATGAAATGCCGATCACGAACCGAAATCTGCCCGCCGGAGCCGTCCTGGTAGGACGCTACAAGGGCCAGACGTACCGCTGCGCGGTACTGGAGAACGATGGGCAGCTGGCCTACTCGCTCGACGACAATTCGATCCACCCGAGCCTGTCGGCGGCAGCGTCGAAGGTGATGGGCGGGGTCAGTGCCAACGGCTGGCGCTTCTGGACACCAGAGGCGGAACTCAATGCCGCCACGGAGAGGCCCCCCGCGACCAAGAAACCGAACCGCAACGCAGTCGCGACGAAACTGGTGAAGGTGATCAAGAAACTGCCGAACCAGAAGGGCGTGGCCGAGGGTTGCACCAAGTGGTGGTGTTCGGCCTGCATGAAGGGCTTCGTCTCGGAAGGCAGCGAGATGCCGGAGGCCTGCCCCGAAGGGCACGCGCGAGAGCAGGCGGATGAGTTCGCGAACGCACCGGAGAATCCGATCCAAGGGGAGTAGCGAACCACCGGCGGACGTGACTCTGGACAGCGGGCCACACGGCCCGCTGTTCGGCGTTCATGGTTCATGGGCGGATGGCGAAGCTGAGGCAGCGTTCCTTGTCGTCTCGGGAAAGGGACGAGGACCCAGAACCAGTCTCCCGATTTTGGCCCGGGACAAGCGACTTGGTCGCGTAGTCACGACGCGGTACTCGGCCATCTGATTCCCACTCCGCGTGTCTTCCAGTTCAGAATAAATGGTCTCCCGGAGCGGATCGAAGGGTGTGGCTGCACGCTCACGCCGGGCGTTACGTCGAACGTTTTCTTCCAGCAGTCGCCTGTCGCATGACAAGCGGCAACGGCAGTGCACTCACGGATCGAACGATGCGGCAAGACGAGCGACGCTAACCTTGGACAGGAGACCCGCCCCCGACCGACGGCGCAACTCTCCGTCCTTGTCAACAGTCGCAAACCCGGTGCCAGTCCATGCTCCGCCTCGTTCAACGCGGCTGGCCCGATTCCGTGAGTGGCACAGCCGGCACCCGGTCAGAGGCCGCCTGGTTCATCCTTGGTAGTCACTTGCGCGCGCCTTCTATGCTGTCCGCCGACGCAAGGCGCCCGCTGGGATCGAGCTAGAACTTGACTCATCCGCATGGCGGGGTCGGCTTAGATGGAAGCTGCATCCGGGGAACTCATGAACCGTGGAATCTTGGCTGCCTCTTCTCGACCCAGGCGAGCGCAGCTTCCCTGGTGTCGTCGAGCGCGTTGAGAAACATACGCTCGCGGAACTCCCAGGAGAGGAGTTCCTTGTCGGGCACCCTGCGCATGGCGGTCATCATTGCCTTGGTCCGCCGAACCTGGACCGGCGGAAGGGCAATGAGCCGCTCCGCCCATCGGCGCGCAGTCGCCAGCACTTCTTCGTCGGGAACCACTTCATTGACCAGATGGAGCTCGAGCGCCTTTTCGGCCGAGATCTGGTCGCCTATCAGGGTCAACTCCATGGCAACCGCCCAGGGGAGTGACTCGGCGGCTGAAAGCCAGTATGGACCGAGGAGGCCGGTGGGAATTTCGCCCATGCCGAATTTCGTCGAGGTGCCCGCAATCCTCATGTCGCATCCCAAGACGAGGTAAAACCCGGCGCCGATCGCGTATC
>CAZKZR010000005.1:0-19715 GCA_964557245.1 uncultured Anaerolineaceae bacterium
ACTGCGAGAGGTGGCTGACGAACAGGGAGCTTTCCTGATCGTGGCGCACCCGTTCCGCCATTTCTTCGATCCGGTCCACTTCAAACGCGAGGGGAAGGAGCCGTTCACGCTCCAGCCGGAAGACGCTGCGAAGCTGCCGGTGTTCCAGCTGGTGGACGGCATCGAAGTGTTGAACGGCTGCAACACGCCCCGCGAGAACTACTTCGCGCTGCAGGTGGCCAAGAAACTCGGCAAGCCGGGCACTGGTGGGTCTGACGCTCACTCAACCCAAGGCATCGGGTATTTTGCGGCGGTCTTCGAAGAGGACATTGAGAACACCGAGCACATGCTCAAGCTGATGCATGCGGGCCGCTTCTTCCCTGGCCGCGGGCTGGCTGAAGGCAACCTGAACAACTTCGCCGAAACCGCGGAACCGATCGCTTTCTACGAATGACCGCTTGTCTCTCGCTGTCGGCTAGACGGTGCCGAAGACGAGACCTACCATCGAACCGTTCGAGAGGGAGTAGTCCCAACGCACGTCATCGACAATCCCTCCTGCCGTTCGCAGGACGGTGACGTGGCCCGAATGCACATTCGGGGGACGAGACTTTCGGCCAGCCGCACATGACGTTGCGCGCGGGTCGAAGCTTCTCCTTCGCCGCGCGGCGAAGGAGCCGTCCAGTGAAACTCGTTGAATCGTTGATCCGCCGCGTGGTTGTCTCAGGTTGAGCGGGTCCCACGCCGCTACCGCCGCGCAGAGCTACCGCAACAGTTGGCTCGTTATCGGGATTATGGGCCTCGTGTGCATGCCGGGCATCGTGCTCCGGCTTGCAGGAATTCACCCGGAGGCGGTCCTGAGCGCCGCGATCTTCGGGCTGGCAATCCTCGCAGCTGCGTTCCTGTTGAGTTGGGGCGCGGAAACGGCCGAGCTGGACATCTCCCAGGGACTGGCGCTCGCGATCATCGCGATCATCGCCGTGCTTCCGGAATACGCGGTCGATGCAATCCTTGCCTGGAAAGCGGGAGCGGACCCGGCCGAGGCGGAACGAGGCCTCGCGATCGCGAACATGACCGGCGGCAACCGGCTGCTGATCGGCGTTGGCTGGCCGATTGTGTTTGCGCTCTTCGTTTACCGCTCGCGTCTCAAGGAACTCATTGTGAATCGCCAACGGAGCCTGGAGCTGGTGTTCCTGGCGATTGCGACGCTCTACGTCATCTTCATCCCGCTCCGAGACCACGTGAGCCTGATCGACACGATCGTCCTGGTTTCGTTGTTCGCGATGTACATGTTCTTCACTTCGCGCGTTGAATCGGAGCACGTGGAACTCGTAGGTCCGGCGAAAGCGATGGGCCAATTGAGGGACGCGCCGAGGCGCTCACTCGTGCTGTTTGTGCTGGCGTTCAGCGCGCTGACCATCTTCTGTTCGGCGGAACCGTTCGCGGAATCGCTTGTGCACATCGGTGAGCAATTCGGGGTTTCAGAGTTTCTGCTCATCCAGTGGCTCGCGCCGTTGGCATCAGAGTCGCCGGAAGTGCTGGTGGCGTGCATGTTGGCCTGGCGAGGGCGCGCCGCGGCCGGGATGGGCGTCTTGATTTCCTCGAAGGTGAACCAGTGGACCCTGCTGATCGGCACGTTGCCGATCGCTTTCCTTCTCTCCTCCGGCGATTGGGGCCTGACCAATGGGCTGCCCCTGGATGTGCGCCAGCGCGACGAGATCTTCCTGACAGCGGCGCAATCGGCATTCGCCATCGCCGTGTTCGTGAACTTGAAGATGGGAAGAGGAGAAGCCATTGCCCTCTTCGTGTTGTTCGCAACTCAGCTGTTCATCACCAACGAGAACATCCGCGTGGTGTACGCGAGCATTTACACAGCTCTCTGCGTACTCCTGCTCGCATTTTCCTGGCGAGCCGTTCCGGGGACCGCTCGGGATGCCTGGAATGTTATGCGGGGACGCCCCCTCGACGGCGAGGACCCCCCACATGGGGAGCTCGAACGGGTATGAAGAAGCCCTTCCGTTGGGAAGGGCTTCTCATCGTAGCTTTGGTACGCCCGGGTGGATTTGAACCACCGACCTTTAGGTTCGCAACCTAACACTCTGTCCCCTGAGCTACGGGCGCATTCAGGGATGGTGCCGAAGGTGAGATTTGAACTCACACGCCCGTACGGACACTACGCCCTGAACGTAGCGCGTCTGCCATTCCGCCACTTCGGCACTCGGACCATTATGGTCTCGCAGAACGCAGCGTTCAACCAGATTTCGCGGGATCCAACTGGTGGGCGGTACTGGACTCGAACCAGTGACCTCGTCGGTGTGAACGACGCGCTCTAACCATCTGAGCTAACCGCCCGCGAACCTTCAGTCTATGGCGCTACCCCCTGGCATTCAACTTCGGGCCGCTCGGAGGGTTGCAACTTCATATCAATGCTCAGCATGGTTTTGACTCTTCTGCGATTGACGCCCGTGCGAGTGACCTTCCGACGGGCGTAAATACCATTACAGGCGTATTGCAGGGCCGTTTGTCGGCTCAATGCCGCACTCCGTAACCTCTAGCCATGTCATTCAGCGAGATGCGCCCGACTGCTGTCGCCCGGTGGCGGGGTTGGCTGGCGCCCGCGCGCCAGGTGGGCCGGAATCCTTACCTGGTGGGGGCGGTGAGTCTTGGCATCGCGGTGACCATCAGAGTGCTGCTGGAAGTGTGGTTCTCCGACCGGGCGCCAACCTACATGCTCTTCCTGGCCCCGATCGTGGCAACTTCCGTGCTCTCGGGATTTCGGCCTGGGTTGGTTGTCTGGATCCTGGCATGGGTGATCTCGTTCTATGTCTTCATCGACCCTGTGTTCAGCATCAAGAGTTCTGGCCGGGACCTCTTCATCGCGGGAATTTTCGGAGTGGAAGGGTTGGCGTTAGCCGCGCTCGGTGGGGCTGCGAGGTCGACCCTGGATTCGCTGAGTGCCAGGGATGCGCGAATCGTGGCAGGCGAAACGCGGCTGCGCATAGCGCAGGAAACGGCACAGATCGGCACTTACGAATGGGATCCCGCGACCGGGGCAGCTTCGTGGTCTGATAACTGCGAGGCGATCTTCGGAATGTCGCCCGGCACTTTCGCTGGGACGTACGCCGATTCGCTGAGTCACGTGCACCCGGATGACCTGCCGAGCGTTGAAGCCGCCGCTCGAGAGTTGATGACGCGCGGCCAGAACAAGCTCCAGTACCGGGTCATCGGTGACGATGGACGGGCGCGCTGGATCGAAGGCACCGGCACAACTATCCGCCGGCCGGATGGTTCGGTGGAGCGAGTGGTCGGCGTGATGATGGACGTCACCGACCGGAGGAGGGCTGCCGAGAGGGTGCAGTTCCTCGCGGAAGCCACGGCCGAACTCGGCCTTTCGCTCGACTATGAGCCGGCGCTCGCCCGCGCGGCCCAGGCAGCAGTGCCCGGGTTCGCTGATTTGGCGGTGGTGTTCGTGCAGGCAAGCCGCGACGAAGCTGCGCACATCGTCGCCGCGGTCCATGCCGATGCGGACCATCCGGACCTTCTCGATGGCCTTCGTGACGTCATCGAAAGCGAAGAAAACACGGTCATCGGGATGCTCGTCCGGTCAGGGCAGCCCGCCTTTCTGCCCACCATTTCGACCGCTCAGTTCGAATCAGCGGCGGTCTCCGATGAACACCTGGCGGCACTGCGCCGGATCAATCCGTCGTCGCTTGTAAGCGTTCCCCTGAGCACTCACGGGTCAACCCTTGGGACGATGATCTTCGCGAACCGGCACGGGCGCACCTTCGTGCAGGAGGACTTCGAGATCGCGCAGGAGCTGGGCCGGCGTGCTGCTTTCGCAATCGAAAACGCACAACTCCTGGACCAATCCTTCGAGCGCGAGGCCGAAATCAGCCGAGCGAATGAAACGCTTCAGCTGCTCGCCGACTCAGGTGCGGAGCTGAGCCAATCGCTGGAAATCTCTGAGACGGTCTCTCGCCTGGCCGCGCTGGTTGTGCCGCGGTTCGCCGACGCCTGCACGATTTCGCTGGAGCACGGCGGCCGCCTCCAACGCGTGGCCCACGCAAGCGCCACGGACGAGCTGGATGCCGCACTCAACGCCATTCCAGCCGATGCTGCATCGGACCGCGAACTCACCTTGCAGGCTTCGCAGGTTTTGCAGAGCGGCCGGCCAATCTTCTTCCCACGACTGCCTGAAGAGCTCCTCGCCCGGCTGGCCGCGAACCCGGCGCGTCGGGAAGCACTAGAAGCGGTCGCACCGAAGTCGATCATCCTTATGCCGATGACTGTGCGGGGACACACGATCGGAGTGATGTCGTTCCTTCGCACCGGGCAGTCGCCGCAGTTCGACAGGGAAGACCTCTCCACCGCCGGCCAGCTCAGCCGGCGCACGGCCGTGGCGGCGGACAACGCCCGTCTCTATACCGAGGCGCGGCGCGCGAACGACGCCAAGGACGAGTTCCTCGGCATGATGTCGCACGAGTTGCGCACGCCGATCACGGTAATCCGTGGTGGCGCCAGGGTCCTCCGCGCGCGGGCCACGCAACTGGACGATGAGACACGCGAAGGGCTGCTCAATGACATCGAGCGGGAGTCCGAGCGGTTGTCGCGCATGCTAGAGAACCTGCTGGCGCTGGCTCGCGCGGAGTTGGACCGGGAGGTCATTCTCGAACCGGTCCTCCTGCAGCGGCTGCTGCCGCGGTTGCTGGACAGTCAGGGTTCGGGCGCGGGAAGGCAGGTCACCCTCATTACCGAGGGCGTGTTGGGCGCCGTCGCGGCGGAGCCAGGCTATATCGAACACATCGTCCGCAACCTGGTGGGCAATGCAATGAAGTACAGCCCGCCCGACGCGCCGATCGACGTGGTTGTCGCTGGCTGCGAAGAAGGGGCGACCATTCGTGTACTGGACCGAGGCTTCGGCATCGGCAATGACGAGGCCGCCAAGATATTCGAGCGGTTCTACCGATCAGACCGGACATCCCGCCTGGCCGGCGGCGCGGGCCTGGGCCTCGCGGTGTGCAAGAGGCTGGTTGAGGCAATGGAAGGAGAAATCTGGGCCAAGCCCAGGGATGGCGGCGGATTGGAGGTTGGCTTTCGCCTCCCAAGTTATCAAGAGGAGATTGATGTATGAGTACTGAGCCGTTGTTGTTGGTGGTTGACGATGAAGCGGGGATCTTGCGGCTGATGAAGCTCGAGCTCTCTGCCCAGGGCTTTCGCGTGGTGACCGCGGGAGATGGCGAGGCCGCTGTGCGCCTGGCAGAGGAGCATCGTCCCGATGCAGTCCTGCTGGACGTCATGATGCCCGGCCTGAGCGGCCTCGAAGTGATGCGGCGCCTGCGCGAGCGTTCCAACGTGCCGGTCCTGCTGGTGACGGCCAAGGATAAGGATACGGACAAGGTCCGCGGCCTGGAGTTGGGCGCAGACGATTACATCGTCAAGCCGTTCAACCCGGACGAACTGGGCGCACGCGTCCGCGCCGTCCTTCGCCGAATGGTGGCCCAGGATGTGGAGCACGTCATCCGCGTTTCAGATGTCGAGATCGACCTGAACCGGCGCCTGGTGAAAAAGGCCGGCGAACCGGTGGCGTTGACGCGAACCGAGTGGTTGCTCCTGCAGCACCTTGCTGCGAACGCGGGCAAGGTGATGCTCAACACCGAACTACTCACCAAGGTCTGGGGACCGGAATACCGGGATGACCTCCAGTACCTGCGTGTTTGGGTCTCCCGGCTTCGGGCAAAGCTCGAAGACACGCCTTCGGTGCCGACCATCATCAAGACGCTGCAGGGCATCGGCTACATGTTCGAGGCAGAAGCCGAGGAACCGGTCGAAGCGTGACCGGCTAGGGATTCAGCGGGTGGAAGACCAGCCCGGTGCCAAGCTTCGGATGGAAGAAGGTGGACTTCTGCGGCATTCGCTCGCCTTTGTCCGCCAACGACATCACGGACTGAATCGCCACGGCGTTCAGCAGAAACGCGACGCTGCCCGAATGTTCGTCGAGGAACTCCGTGACTTCACCGACATCGTGGCTGTAGATGACCACGCCCGCGCGCAGGTCGTCGTCCGAGATGGCCCAGAGCGGCTCCAGGACGCCGTAGCGCAGCAAATTGGGCGGGATCGCAGCCCACTCCTCGCTCATCCCGCCGGGGACGTTGCCGGTGAGCGGCGCGTCCGGCTTGCGGTGCAGCAGGTGCACCTGGCCGGGTTCGAGGCCAATTGCCACCACGTCAGCGTCGGCGATGAGCGACGCCAGTTCTTCGGTCCTTTCACGTTCCCCGCGGACCAGTTTCACGTGGACCACGTCGAACGCCGGTTCCAGCAGTTCGCGCCAATTCCCCGGCGCCGGCTTCGGCACCATGCGGTGGATCGGCCGGATGACGAGGCCGGGATCGTCCGCCGCGACGATCGCCGTCATCGCGAAGCGCGCGGGGTGATCGCGCGGGAGCACCTCGGATTGGCCCCGCCAGTCCCGGTAGTTCACGGCGGTTTCGTAGCGGTGATGTCCGTCCGCGATGTAGAAGCTCTCCGCCAGCAGAGGGGCGATCTTGCGCATCTCGTACGTACCCGATTCCACCGCCCAGAGGCGGTGGTGGTCGCCGTCAATGCTGGTGCCCGTGGCGTCGGGCTCGCGGCCTGACATAACCTCTTCGATGAACTGAGTGAGCGTACCCGCACGGTCACGCGCGATCATGAAGACGGGTGAGAACTGGATGCCGGTGGCCTGCAGGAGCATCAGCCGGTCAGCCTTGGGCCCGGACATGGTGTACTCGTGGGGTTTGACCGCGCCCTCTTCCCAGGGTTGTGCTTCGACGGCGGCGATCAGGGCGCGCCGGGTGTAGGCATGGCCTTCCTCGACGAACTGCTGCTCGTACACGTAGAGCATGGGGGCTTCGTCTCGAACCACGGCCCCCTCGGCCTGCCACGAGGCAATCAGCTTCGCGACGGCGGCGTAGCGTTCGTCGCCGCCTTCCGCCAGCTCTAGCCGGACGGCGTTCCGGCTGTTCCGCTGTTCGAGGGCTCTCTGCTGGGAGGGCGCAATGACATCGTACGGAGGTGCGAGCAGGTCGCTCAGGGGACCAGCGTGAACTGAGTAGCGCAAGCCGCGAAACGGCAAGAACTGGGGCATCAACGAACCTCGAGGCCAGTGGCCGGTTTGTTTACAGGGACGGGCCAAATCTATGATCGATCGGCCCAATGCGTCCTTATTGCGTCTTTTGCAACATTGTAGCGGGGAGAGAACCCGCGAACGTTCTCTACCAGGACGATGAGATCATCGTCATTCAGAACATCCTCCGCTGGGTGCCGGTAATGCTTCTCGCGATGACCAAGGAGCACACCACCCAGGCCGAACTGTGGGAGCACCACATCGGCAAGGTGGGGAAGATCGCCGCGGAGATCGGCAAGCAGCTTTGCCCCGGTGGCTTCCGCGTCCTGACTAACTTCGGCTACGACGCCATGCAGAGCCAGGAACACGGACACCTGCACATTCTCGGCGGGACGTTCCTCGGCCACTACGTCGGTTAGCTGCCCGCGAGCGCTTCGTTCTGCTTCTGGTTCAACTCGAGGATCCCCTCTCGTGCCAGGTCGAGCAGACTATCCATGCCGGCGCGGCTAAACGGCTTGTGTTCCGCTGTCCCCTGCACCTCGACGAATTCGTCCGCACCGGTCATGACAACGTTGAAGTCGACTTCGGCGGTGGAGTCTTCTTCGTAGCAGAGGTCGAGCATCGGGACGCCCTTCACGATGCCGACGGAGATCGCCGCTACCGGCGACTGAACGACGCCGGCCGGGACGGCGCCGCTGGCCACCAGTTTCTTCAGGGCGAGTTGCAACGCGACATACGCTCCGGTGATCGAAGCGGTGCGGGTCCCGCCGTCCGCCTGGAGGACGTCGCAGTCCAACGTGATCGTGCGGGGGCCTAGCATTTCCAGGTTGACGACGCCGCGCAGCGCGCGCCCCACCAGTCGCTGGATCTCCTGTGTACGCCCGCCCGGGCGGCCGCGCTCAACCTCGCGCTGGCTGCGGGTATGAGTGGCCCGAGGCAGCATCGAATACTCGGCTGTTACCCATCCGCTCTGCGTGTTACGCAGAAATGGGGGCTGCCGGTCTTCGACGCTTGCGGCGATCAGTACCCGTGTCTTCCCGAACTCCACCATGCAGCTGCCTTCAGCGAAATCGAGGACGTGGCTGGTCAGCGCGACGGGCCGGAGGGCGTTCGGCGCCCGGCCATCGATTCGAATAGTCATTTTTCCGTCTCCATCGGTCGCGGCCGGTGTCCGGCGCGCGAACCTTTACCGTATTCGGAGGCTCGCTGCCATGCAAAGTCAGCGACCGGTGCTCACGCGCAATTGTTCGCCGTCAGTGCGGACGGTGACTGTTCCGTGCTCGTCCGTCCGCAGCGTCGGGATCATCTCGAGAGCGGCCATGGTATCTGGATGCGGATGGCCGAAGATGTTGTTCGCACCAACGCTGATGACCGCCAGCCCAGGGTGAACTGCCGCGAACAGCGCCGGGTCGGTGGTCTTCGAACCGTGATGAGGCACTTTCAGAACGTCGGCGGAAAGGTCCACGGAGCCGCGGATGAGAGCCTGGTGCACCGGCGCCTCGGAGTCACCCGTGAAGAGGAACGAGGTGTTTCTGTACGAGACGCGGATGACCAGCGAGGTGTTGTTCAGTTCGGAGTCATCCACACCTCCGCCGGACCAGAGGATTTCGAAGTCGACACCGTCAAGCGTGAAGCGCTCGCCAGCGAGGGTGGTGGTCCGTCCAGGCAGAGCCTGATCGAAGTAGCGGTATGTCGCTGTGCCGTTGGTGAATCCGGCGTCGCGCACCGCGACAACGGAATACCTCGAGGCCACTTCAGGCAGCCCGGCCATGTGGTCCTCCTGCGGATGCGAGAGGATCACGAGGTCAATTGAGCGGTCCCAATGCGGCATTGCGTCAGACAACGACCGAGCGAGACCAAGTCCGCTCGGCCCACCGTCTATCAGCACCTGGCGGCCATTGGGAGTGACGATGAGGGCCGCATCACCCTGCCCGACGTCGAAGAAGCGGACCGTTAACTCGTCTGAGTCGCCGTGCGGCCAGCCGAAACCCGGAAGAATGACGACGGCAGCTGCGCCCGCAGCCGCTCCGAACACGAACCGGCTACTGGCCGCTCGTCGCTGACTGATCGGGGCTGGCTCTTCCGCGCCGCTGACTGGAAACCGGTAGGCCAGCAGCGCCAGGGGAACCAGCGCCGCATATGCGGCTACGGCCAGGCTCGTATCGCGCCCGGGGACGTTTATCGCGGCGCCGGGAAGACTGGCGAACGACCCGGCGCACCAGGCGATGAAGGCGAGCGGGTAATACCCGACCAGGCCGAACATCCACCCCGCATCGTTGCTTATCCGTGAGGCTACCGCGAGGAGAAGACTGCACCAGAACGCGACCGTGAACACCGGTGGGACCACCACGTTGGCGATAGGCGAGATAAGTGACACCCGCCCGAAGACGACCCATGTCACCGGCGTCGTGGCAACGGTCGCCGAGACGGTTAGGGCCGCCGACTGGCACACCCACTCGGGGGGAGTCAGGGGACCAGCCTTCCGAGTGATTGCGCGTACACCGGTCGCTATAGGGAGGTAGAAGGCGAGGATCCCGGCCGTCGCGGTCGCGCTCATGATGAAGCCGGGATCGCGGGCAATCGCGGGCGACAAGGCGGTCATAACGATCACTGCCGCGGCGAGCCCTGGCAGGCCACTTTGGGGCCGTCCGAGCGCGGCGCCCACCAGGAACACCATGGCCATGACGCCGGCCCGGATCACGCTGGGCGCCAGGCCCGAGGCTCCAAGGTAGGCAAGGATCGCCGCGCCGGCAGGTATCCATGCCCAGCGGCGGCCAATCAGGGGGATGAAGAGCAGGTAGCCGAACCCCGCGACGAGCGTAACGTTCGAGCCCGAAACGGCCACCAGGTGGCGCAATCCTGAGCGGTTGAAGTCACTCGCCGTGTCTTGCGAAAGTCCATCGTCCCGCCCGAAGGCGATGCCCGCGGCCAGCGAACTCTCCGGTTCCGGGAGGGCTCGTTGGAGCGCGCGGTCAAACGCGAGCCGCTGTTCCGTGAGCCAGCGGCGCGGCGTCAACTTGCCGCTCTCGACCTGGAGCACGGCCGGCCGAAAGACCGTCCCTGAGATGCCGCGCCGTTCGAGGTACGCCCGGTAACCCGCCCCGAGTTCGGTCGCCGGGGACGCAAGCTCTCCCGAGATGACCACCCGATCGCCCGGCAGGTAGCGGTCGTACTGGTTGAAGTACACAAGCAGCTTTCCTCCGCGGTGCACAGCGCCGTCTTCGCTGGTGAGGGAGGTGATCTTCAGGACATAGCCGGTGGACGTCAGTCCGCGCTGAGGCTCTGAGTCAACGATGCCTCGGACAGTGACATCTTCGCCTGCCAACGTGGCCCACGCGGCCGGTGACGTCGCCGCGGAGTGGTTGAGCAGCCAGCCGCTGAGTCCTGCAGCAACGAGCGCCGCAGCATAAAGACGGTGGCGGTGTTTGAGGGGCCCTAACGCAAGGGTGGCGGGCGCCGCGGCGCAAACCCACGCGCCGCCCATCCACCACGGCGCATCCCAGACGCCGACGGGCAACAGCCCGATGACCCACCCGAGCCCAACAACAACGAGCGCCATCGGCGCGGAACGTACACGTTACCTGCCGGGAGTCAATCCGGCCGAAGACGAAGCGAAGCCGCTGTGGCTTCAGGCCCGGATTTTCGGGAGGACCGCCTGGAGGTCGATGTACTGATCCGCGGCGTTGCGCAGGTTGGCAGCCGTACTGGTGCCGACGGCCACAACCTCCACGCGGACACCCTTGCTCTGGACCACCTCGACCAGCCGCTGGAAGTCGCCGTCGCCGGAGACCAGGCAGACAACATCGAGACGGTCGAGCATCTCCATGATGTCGAGCGCCATCTCAATATCGACGTTCGCCTTGATGGTGCCGTCCGCGAAGCGCTTCAGCGGCTTGGTGACCACCTTGAAGCCTTTGCCTAGGAACGGTTCCGCGAAGCGTTGGGTCTCGATGCTGACTCCCGGGTCATCGTGGACCGGGGAGTAGGCCATCGCCCGCACGAGCGTCCGCCCGTCGGTGAGCATGCCCAATACCTTGCGCCAATCCACCCGGGCGCGAAGGCGGTCGATCGCCAGTTCGACGTTGGCTGAGTCGACGAAGACGCCGACGCGCGCGGGCGGCGCGCCCCCGGGTGCAGAGACGGCTCCGCCTCGGCGTGACGCTTCTTCAGTGGCACGGATGAGTTGCTCAATCTGGCGGCCCTGCGCTTCAACGATGCGGACGAGGCTGGCCAGGTCCCCGGGCGCGGCCGCCGCCGGCGAGGTTTCAGATGCTGGTTTCCGAGACGATGTGCGACGCGCCGGCGCTGGGGGGGCTGGCGCTTCCTGCGGCTCATCCAGGCTGGCCGCGACTTCAGGTACCGGGGACTTCGCTGCTGCGCGCGGTTTGCGCGTGCGGGGCGAGGGGGCTTCTGCGGTCTCTGCCTCTGCTTCGGCTGGGGCCGCCTCAGTTGCGGTAGTTTCGACGGATTCGCCGGCCGGTTTGCGACGGCCGCGGCCGCCGCGAGTGCCTCTCCGAGTTGTTTTCTTGGCGGTTTCCTCCAGCGCTTCTGCTGAAGGTTCGGGGAGCGTCCGCTCTGGTTCGGTGGCCGGCGCCGTCTGTGGGCGCTCACGCCGTGGGAAAATGTTGAGGACCATTGTGTGGGTTACCTGCCCATCCTTTGCAAAACACTGATACGGGCAGCGACGTTCTTCGCGATGCGATCGATTGCTTTCGCGGACTCTGAATCCGGAGCGCCGTAGACCACGGGAACGCCGCGGTCAGCGCCTTCACGGACGGCCGGTTCGATCGGAATTTCGCCGAGGAAGTCGATGCCCAATTCGTCGGCGGCTTTAGCGGCGCCGCCGTGACCGAAAATGTCGTAGCGCGCCCCCGTATCCGGCGCTACGAAATAACTGAAGTTCTCGATCATCCCGAAGACCGGGACATCAAGTTTTTCGAACATCGCGACGGCTTTCATCGCGTCTTCGACCGACACATCCTGGGGGCTCGAGACGATCACGACACCGGCGATCGGCGCATCCTGCGCCATGCTCATCGCGGCGTCGCTCGTCCCGGGAGGGAGATCGATCACGAGATAGTCCAACTCTCCCCACGGGACGTCATGCAGGAGCTGGCGGACGGCGCTGCCGATCATTGGGCCGCGCCAAACCACGGGCGTGCCCTTCGGCAGCAGGAATCCGATCGAGACAACCTTAACCCCGTGCCGTTCGACCGGACGCAGTCCATCGCTTGAACCGGCCTGGAGGCCCTGGGGCAGACCGAACATCGTTGGAAGGTTCGGCCCGGTGATGTCGGCGTCGATCAGCCCGACACTGGCGCCGGATTTCGCGAGCGCCACGGCGATGTTTGAGGCGAGGGTGGACTTGCCGACGCCTCCCTTGTTGCTGGCCACCGCAATGATGTTGCGCACGCCCTCAATCGGCTTCTGCCCTTCCTTGGGGTTGGACGGGCGGACGTTCGCCCCCCAGGTAAGGGTCACGCTGTTGGCGAGGTCAGCCAGGGCCGCCCGGATGTCGGTCTCAATCGTCTCCTTGAGGGGACAGGCGGGAGTGGTCAGTTCGACGGTGAGGCTGACATTGCCAGATTCGAGTGCAAGGTCCTTGATCATTCCCAGCCGGACGATGCTGGCGTGCAATTCCGGGTCCTGGACGCGGTCAAGGGCAGCGAGAATGTCATCGCGAGTCGCGGTTGAAGCGGAGGTCATTCGGTTTGAGCTGTGCCTTCCTGGCAAAACGGAAGCGAAAAGCGGAGCTTCGCATTCGGTTTCTACGGCGGCCGATATATGCCGTTGGAAAGATCGTAGCGGGTTACTGCCTCCCCGGGCAAACCTTTCCGCCCGTTTACGCACTCACCAGCTACGGTGGACGGGGCGATTCGCTATCGTGCTACACTGGTTCTACCGTCCGGTAAACACCGTCAAGGAGATTGAATGACAGAAACGAAAACGCATGAGGCAGTCGGTTCCGCGATGTGCCGGCACCACTGGGTGATCGAGACCCCCAACGGCTCGCTCAGCAGCGGACGCTGCAAGCGCTGCGGTGTCGCCCGGGAATTCCGGAACTCCGCTGAAGACCCGCTCTGGGACAACGACAGCTTCAGCCTCAATGGCTCGCGCTACCGCGGGCGGCGTGCGTCTTCCGATTCCTGATTCGAACCCCGGATTCCTTCCTGACGGCCGGACGCAAAACGTCCGGCCGTTTGCGTGCCCGCCCTGTTAGACTTTCTGGAATGCCCCCATCTCTGGCTGTCGAACTGTCGCCTGGACGCAAGAACGGCCTCGCGCTGAAGAACCCGGTCATGCCGGCGAGCGGAACGTTCAGTTGGGGCCTCGAGTTCGCCAAGCACTACGACATCGAGCGCCTGGGCGCCGTCGTCTCAAAAGGCGTCACGATGGCTGTTCGAGCGGGGAATCAGCAGCCCCGTGTCGCCCAGACTCCTGCCGGCATGTTGAACTCCATTGGTCTCCAGAACATCGGGATCGAATCCTGCATCAGCGATATGGCCCCGCTCTGGGCTCGCTGGGACGTCCCGGTCGTCGTGAACATCGCGGGCGATACCATCGAAGAGTTCGGCGAGATGGCGCGGATGCTCGATGGCGTCCCGGGGATCGCCGGGCTTGAACTCAACATCAGCTGCCCCAACGTGGATATGGGTGGCATCGAAATTGGGCAAGACATCGCGTCCTCTGCGCGGGCCACACGCGCGGCCGTTCGCAACACCGATCTCCCAGTCATCGTTAAGATCACTCCGAACGTGACAGACCCGGTCGGCCTGGCTCGCGCCTGCGCCGACGAGGGCGCTTCGGCTATCTGCGCGATCAACACCGTGCTCGGCATGTCGATCGACCTGAAGCGCAGGAAGCCCGTTCTCCCCCGGGCTCGCGGCGGTCTCAGTGGGCCTGCGATCAAACCAATTGCGCTCCGCATCGTCTACGACGTGGCGCGGTCAGTCAGCATCCCGGTGATCGGCTGCGGCGGCATTAGCACCGGCGAAGACGCCGTGGAGTTCCTGATGGCCGGCGCGACCGCCGTCCAGGTTGGGACAGCGACCTTTGCCAACCCCCGCGCGCTGCTTGATGTGATCGAGGGTCTCGAACGCTGGCTCGCACTGAACAACGTTGCCGACGTGAACGACATTATCGGCTGCGCACTGCCTCCCGGCTGACCGGCTACGTGTCCGCGATTCCGTGAACGGCCCGCTGGCTGTTACCCTGCGTGCATCGGGGTGTAGCTCAGCCTGGTCAGAGTGCTTGCTTTGGGAGCAAGAGGTCCCGCGTTCGAATCGCGGCACCCCGACCACCTTCGTTCGATCTGGATTTTGCCCGGCGGTTACCCCTGCCCTACCATGGCTTCGCATCCAAATCGACCTCACGCCGGGTACTCCCATATGACTGAAGAGTTCGGAGTCGACCTTGAGCAAGTGTTCAGGGCCATTGATTCCGCTGATGTGCTGGTTGTCCGCTTCCACCTGATCGACCGCCGGTTGCTCGTGGATTTCCGGACATCGAAGGATGTTGGCCCGCTCGTGAAAGTCGTGCCACGGGCGGAATCGATAGAAGACCGCTTTCGCTCGATCAAGCGGCTAAGTCCGCAGTTCCCGATGCCCGAGCGACTGCCTTCGTTCCAATGGCCGCGCTCCATGCCGGTGATGCTCGCCTCGGGCGTCTGGCAACGTCTGGTGGACCGCGTTTCAGCGCTGGGTGATGACGAGACTACGGACGAATGCGGACGGGTGATGGAAGAGCTCTTAAGCCTCGAGCGGAAGGAAGTGCTCGGTGCGATTCGCGGGGCGGACCACTACCAGACGATCTGGGAGCGGCAGCGCGCATGACCATCGTCATCGACCTGCGAAGCGATACCGTCTCCCGGCCGTCGGACGAGATGCGCAAGGTGATGGCAGCTGCGCCCGTGGGCGACGACGTGTTTGGCGATGACCCCACGGTCAATCTGCTGGAGCGGACCGCCGCCGAGTTCGTCGGAAAAGAAGCTGCGGTCTTTGTGCCGAGCGGCACGATGGCGAACCTCGTTGCCGTGCTCACTCACACCAAACCCGGGGACGAAATCATCCTCGGCGACCAGAGCCACATCTTCCAGTACGAACTGGGGGGCGCGGCTCGCCTGGGCGGCGTCATTACGCATCCCCTTCAGAACCAGGACGACGGCGCGATCGATCCATCGGCGCTCAGTGCCGCCATCCGATCGGAAAACCTGCATTCCCCGGGTTCGACGCTGCTCTGCCTGGAGAACACGCACAACCGCTGCGGTGGCGCCGCGCTCCCGCCCGGCGTCATATCCCGGCTGGCCGGCATCGCCCGCGAGCGCGGTCTCGCCGTCCATCTTGATGGCGCGCGGCTGTTCAACGCGGCGGCCGCGCTCGGTTCCACGGCAGCCGAGCTCGCCTCCGACTGCGACAGCGTTTCGTTCTGCCTTTCGAAAGGTTTGGGCTGTCCTATCGGGTCGCTGCTGTGCGGTACGTCCGAATTCGTGGAGCGAGCGCGCCGAAACCGAAAGATGTTGGGCGGCGGCATGCGGCAAGTCGGCATCATCGCCGCCGCTGGCCTATTCGCGCTCGAACATAACGTCACCCGCATGCCCGAAGACCACGCAAATGCGCAGGCACTTGCCGATGGCCTCCGGGAAATGGGGCCGTTCAAGCCGAACGTCCCTCAGTCCAATATCGTGGTTGTAGATATCGCGAAGGGTTCCGTTGGAGGATGGCTTTCCGCGTTCGAACAGCGGGGAGTCCTGGCCGTCGCTTTCGGGCCGACACGACTACGCCTGGTGACCCATTTGAACATCAGCCGCGACGACGTGAACGGCGCTCTGGAACGCATCCACGGCGCCGTAGGAGCTACAAACGTTTGAAAACCCGCCTGATTCCCGCGCTGGCGGCCATCGCGGTGGCCGTCGCCCTCTCCGCCTGCGCTTCTGACGATGAAAAGCCAATCTCCCGTGTGTTCGCCGGTCCCCCATGGACGGCGTCCGAGGCCAATGAATACAACCTGGTGATCGAGGACGACGAGATTTACGGGACGTGCACGCTCGAAACGAAGTTGAACGACGAGGATGGCAAGACTCGCCTGAACCGCCTCTGCGGGGACGGCGAAAACCGCGACGACGGGACCGTACTCGTCGAACCTGACACCCTGAAACCTATCGAGTCGCAACGCGTTTCGCAGCGGAAGGACAAGACGGTTTCCTTCACGAGCACCTATCACGACACGAGCGTGACCTTCGTCTCGGACGAAAACGGCAAGACCCGCCAGACTGAACGGGACCTCCCCACCCCGGACGAAACCAGCCCCGAACCAGGGTATTACGATGACGAGTCGCTGTTGTGGCTTGTCCGTGGAATCGAACTGCGTGAAGGTTACGAAGGTTCGTACCAGAACGTGAGCGCGGGCACCGGCCAGACCTTCCGAGTGGACCTGAAGGTGGAAGGCCAGGAGCGCGTCAAGGTGCCAGCGGGCGAATTCACGGCCTGGAAAGTGCGGATCAGTACGGCGACGGTGACCCAGTTCGCCTGGGTGGACGTGGCCGGCCCGCATCGACTGGTGCAGGCGCGGATCAACGGGATCCAGGATGTAACCTACAAGCTCGTCCGCTCGCAATAGCGGACAGGGCTTACCACAACGTCTAGAAACTCCGGTGAAACGCGGCTTACCCCCGGCCGCCGTACCGGCGTTCTGGAACCAGATTGCCGTCTACGTGAAGTTCACGCCGTTATGTTTAAAGGGGGCTCCGAATTTGCTTGACACCGCATCGTCACGTCACGAAGATGCCACAACCGCAGCCTTAACCCAGATCCACGGACGTGCGATGACATCCGTTTTCGTTATTAGTCGAGAGCCAAAGATGCGTGGGACTGTGACAGAGTACCTGCGTGAGCGGGGCTACGACACGGCTACCGCGAGCACCTATGACGCCGCCATCGAGCACCTGGCCAACTACCGGCACGACGCGATCATCACTGATGTGCAGGGCTTGCCCCGGGGAGAAGAAGGCGCGAATTTCGCGCAGTTCAACCAGTGGATCGCGTCAGCGTATCGTTCGGCAGCTCCAGCGATGGTGTACCTGTTGCACAAGGGCGCGCGCCGGCCGCACTTCCGCCTGGAAGGCGCAGTCATTAAGAAGCCGTTCCCGATTGAGGCCCTCGGCGAAGCGCTAAGAGAGCGAGTCGGCCATCCGCGCCGCGATGGCCGCGAGCCGGGAATCGACCTCGACCTGTCATCCAACACGCTCCGCTCAGGCCCAAAGCAGGCCCACCTCACGAACATCGAAGCAACACTGCTGGCGTACCTGATGGAGCACGAAGGGGAGATCCTGCACCCGCGGGATCTCCTGGTGGACGTCTGGCAATACCACGACGCCGCAGGAGCGAGCACGCTCGTTCGCGCCCACGTCAGCAACCTGCGCAGAAAGCTCCGCGACGTGCTCGGCAGTTCGGATCAGATTCAAACGATCCGCGGCAAAGGCTACCGATTCTCGGCCTGAACCCTAAACTCACCACGAAGAGAACTCCATGAAACTCGCAACCGGTATCGGCTATTCCGGCGCTTCCATGCGCATCGATATGGACTTCGTCCTCGATGTGGAACGCCTGGGCTATGACTCCATCTGGACCGCGGAAGCGTACGGTTCGGATGCCGTGACACCCCTCGCCTACATCGCCGCGCTCACGACGAAGATCAAGCTGGGCACGAGCATCATGCAGATCCCGGGGCGCACCCCCGCGATGTGCGCGATGACCATGTCCACGCTGGATGCCATCTCGGGCGGCCGGGCGCTGGTTGGGCTCGGGCTGAGCGGGCCGCAAGTGGTCGAAGGCTGGCACGGCGTGCCCTACGGCAAGCCGGCGGCCCGCACTCGGGAATACGTCGAGATCCTGCGGAAGATCTGGGCGCGGGAGGAGCCGGTGTCCTACAACGGACAGGAGTATCAGCTTCCCTACATGGGTCCAGGCGCGACCGGACTCGGCAAGCCGCTGAAGAGCATCCTGCACGGCCGCCAGCTCCCGGTGTATCTCGCGACGATGGGGCCAATCAACATCCGCAATACGGCGGAACTGGCCGACGGTTGGCTACCAATCTGGTTCTCGCCGAAGCGGATGGACCTCTTCCGGCCCTCGCTAGAGGAAGGTTTCAAGCGCGCCGGCAACGGCAAGGGCTACAAGGACTTCGATATCGCCGCCGGCTGCGGTGTGATGATTGGCGACGATGTGAAGGCGCTGTTGGCCGTCCAGAAGCCGAATCTGGCCCTCTACATGGGGGGAATGGGCGCCAAAGAGAAGAACTTCCACAACGAGATGGCGATCAAGTACGGCTACGGCGAGGCTGCCGCGAAGATCCAGGAGCTGTACCTCTCCGGTAGGAAGCAGGAAGCCACCGATGCGGTGCCAGATGAGCTGGTGGACGAGATGAGCCTCGTTGGGCCGGTGGCGCGCATTAAGGAGCGCTACAGGGCATGGGAAGATGCGGGCGTGACCACGCTGATGGTCCAGAGCCGCCAGCGCGAGGCCCTAACCCTCATGGCCGACATCACGGGAGCCAGCAAGGGCGCCTGAGCCGCACGATGGCAGAGAGCCCGACCGTGGCGGACAGCAACGCCGCCGCCCTGGGACTGGACATGCGCAGCGCCAAACCTACGGGTCGAAGACGTGTTCCTTGAACCAGTTCCAGGGCTGCGCCTCCGCGAAGTGCAGCAGGTACTCCTGTGCCATCTTCGGGACGAGGAGTATCCCCATCGGGATCGCGACCATCGTCCAATTGGTCGGCGTCCATGACGGCTTCCAGCGCCGGATGGCCACGACGTAGAGCCACCAGTTTTCGAACATGTTCGGGAAGATGAAGAGCACGATACGGTGTTCCGTGAGTTCGAAGAGCACCACGCCGATCATTCGAAAGCCGAACAGGATGAGCGCGGGCAATCGCTCGAAGCCGTTCGCCCAGCGGGTGGCGATGAAGAACTCGAACGCCAGGTAGTACGTGTCGAGCACTTTGTCGATCTGGTGGTAATGCCCGTCGAACCCGCCGAGGTGCATGACATCGATGAGAATGACGTCGAACGCATCGACGAGCATGCACGCAATGCCACCTGTCAGGTTGCGCTTGAACAGAAGAAACGGCACCACCAACCGGAGAGTGATGACGATGAGCGCTCCGGTGCTCACTGCAGGACCTGGTGCCCCGGAGTGGATTCCCACATCGGCGGGAGCTGGTGGTATCCGCCCCCGGCAGTCCAGCCGCCATCGACATAGAGAATGTGGCCGGTCACAAAGCGGGCGGCGTCGCTCGCGAGGTACACGATGGCGCCTTCCAGGTCTTCCGGTTGGCCGAGCCGGCCCATCGGCGTGCGGGAGATGCTGTAGTCGCGAGTCGCGGGCGTCGCTTCGAAGACTTTGTCCATCAATTCGGTGCCATCGAAGTAGGAGGGCGCGATGGCGTTCACGCGAATCCCCTCACGGGCATACTCGATTGCCAGGACCCGGGTAAGGGCGTCCACGCCGCCTTTGGCAGCGTGGTAGGAAGCCGCGCGAAACTCGCTGCCGACGCGGCCGAGGATCGAGCTGATGTTGATCATCACGCCGCCTCCGCCCTGCGCCAGCATCTGTTTCCCGGCGAGCCGGCATCCGTTGAT
>CAZKZR010000006.1:0-19554 GCA_964557245.1 uncultured Anaerolineaceae bacterium
CGAGGAGTTCCTGTTCCGCAGCGCGTTCATAGAAACGGTCCCAGCGCGTGACATCGAACTCGTAGCCCCAGTACTCGCCCAGGTACGGTGCTTTCGCGGGGGCCACCTTGTGGATGCCGGCGAGCGCGGTCATCGCGTCCTTTGCCATGACACGGAGCTGGGCATCGCTGAACTGAAGCGGCCAGTCGTTCTTGAGGGTGTCACCATCGAGGCGGGGCTGGATGAAATACGGATCGCCGAACCAGTCCTCCTCGGCGCTGGCCCAGAGGATGGGCGCGTGAGGGACATTCGTATCGCCCAGAGTGCGGATGGCCGCCACCTGGCGCATGACGTCGCCTGTGCCTTCGTGCTTCACGCCCGGCGGCGGGAGGCGGAGGAAGTAGCTGGTTCGCAAGCCGTGCGAAATCACATCGAAGAAGTAGGAGAAGCCGGCGTGACCGGGCCCCGGCTCGACGTTTTCAATCGTGGCGCCCGGGTCATCCAGCTTGGCGCGGGCGAAACGTTCCAGCCGCGCCGCGAGTTCATCCAGTTCCATAGCCCCCTCCGAAATCGAACGAGGCGGAAGGCTCGTGCCCACCGCCTCGGGTGCCGATCAGCAGGCGTTAGCCTACTGGACGCCGAAGTCCCACTTGTTGCCGGCCTTGAAGCTCTGCAGGATGCGGCGGGAGACCACCATGCGGTGGCTTTCGTCCGGTCCGTCGTAGATGCGGGCCGCGCGGGCGTTGCGGTACATCGACTCGAGCGGGGTATCGCCAGAAACGCCGCGCGCGCCATGCACCTGGATCGCCCGGTCGATGACGTCGTGGAGGACCTTCGCGCCGAAGAACTTGATTGCGGAGATTTCCACGCGGGCTTCGTCGCCCTGGTCGATCTTCTTGCCGGCAGCGAGGGTGAGCGCACGAGCCGCCTGGATCTCGACGTAGGAATCGGCAATCCAGTTCTGGACAGTCTGCTTCTCGGAAAGCGTCGACCCGTAGACTTCACGCTGCAGCGAGTATTCGACCATCAGTTCGAAAGCGCGCTGCATCTGGCCGAGCCAGCGCATGCAATGGTGGATGCGCCCCGGCCCCAGCCGCTTCTGCGCGATACGGAAGCCGCCGCCGGCCTCGCCGAGAACGTTGGTGATCGGTACGCGGACATCCGTGTACCGGACTTCGGCGTGGGAGCCTTCGGTCTCGCCCATCACCGGGACCGGGCGAATGATCTCGAAGCCGGGCGTGTTGGTCGGGACGACAATCTGGCTCATGCGCCGGTGCGGTGGCTGGTCGAGTTCGCTGGCGCACATGACGATAGCGAACGTGGCGCCTTCGCCCTGGCTGGTAAACCACTTGTGCCCGTTGATAACCCATTCGTCGCCGTCGCGGCGCGCGGTGGTCTGGAGGTTGGTCGGGTCAGCGCCTGAGACTTCCGGCTCAGTCATGGAGTAGCAGGAGTAAATGTCGCCGTTGACGAGCGGCTTCATGTACTTGTCCTGCAGTTCCTTCGTGCCGAACTGCCAGAGGATTTCGGCATTGCCGGAATCGGGCGCCTGGGAGCCGAAGGCCATCGGCGCGATAGGGCTGCGTCCGAGGATTTCGTTCATGTAGACGTACGGCATGAAGCCGATGCCCATGCCGCCGGCTTCCGCCGGCAGGTGGGGCGCCCACATGCCCATGGCCTTCGTCTTGGCCTGGAGTTCCTTCATCTTCTTCACACCCGCCTCGCTGCGGCGCGGGCTGTTGTGGTGGAAAAAGTCCTCGTTAGGGTAGATGTCGCTCTCCATGAAGGCTTTCACCTTCTGGCGCAGGTCATCGATCTCTTCTTCGGTCAGCTTTCGGTCAGTGGCATGAGCGTGAGGAGCAGTCATCGCAGGGCATCCTTAATGAGCGGATTTACGGCCCGGGAACTGTACCGCGTGGGCCAAGGGCCTGCCACCGGCAGATGTGCGCTACGCCTCCAGCTCCTCCCCCGCGTGATAGTGGTGGGCGTGATGCTGCCCGCGCCTGCCGGCGAGATAGGCGCTTAACAGACCATGGTTCGGCGCGAACACCAGGCAGACGAGGAAGGCAGCCGTCGCAGTGAGGACGACCGTTGCGCCGGCGGCGGTGGCGGCGTGAAACGAGATGTACAGGCCGACGACGCCGCTTCCAACTGCGATGGCGACGCTCGCGAACATCATTCGGCCGAGGCGGTCGGTGAGGAGGCGCGCGGCGGCCGGCGGCGTAACCACCAGGGCGAGAATGAGGATGTTTCCCACGGTCTGCAGGCTGACCACGATGGTCGCCGAGACCAGCATGAGCAGCAGCAGGTCCAACGCGAACACGGGATACCCGGCTGACCGCGCCATCGTCGGGTCGAACGCGACGAGCGTGAGTTCCTTGAGGAGCGCGAGCAGGATGCCGGCCACCACCACGGCGATGACCAGCGTCACCCAGACGTCAGTCGTTGAGACGCCGAGGATGTTGCCGAACAGCAGCGAGCCAAGATCCCGGCGGAAGCCGCCCTGCCGGCTGAGAATGACCACACCGAGGGCGAAGAACGCCGCGAAGATGACCCCGATCGCGGAGTCTTCGCTCACCCGGCGCGAGCGAGAAAGGATGCCGATCCCCAGCGCCGTTAGGGAGCCGACCGCGAACGCGCCAATCAGGATGCTCTTTCCCGCAGCATAAGAGAGCACCACGCCTGGGAACACCGCGTGGGCCAGCGCATCTCCGATGAAGGCCAGCCCGCGCAGGACAACAAAACACCCGACCAGGCCGCAGAGCACGCCGATAATCGCTATTTCCAGCAAGGCGCGCTGCATGAACGGATATTGCAAGGGGTCGGTCAGCCAGTTCATTTCGCACCCTCGAAGACCGCCACCTGGCCACCGAATGTGGCGCGCAGGTTGGAAGGAGTGAACGTCGTTTCCGTAGGCCCAAACGCCACCATCCGACGGTTCAGGCACATCACCAGGTCAGTAGTCTCACGGACCTCATCCAGGTCATGGGTAGCGATCAGGACGGTGATGCCACGTTGCGCGAACTCCCTGATCGCCTCATGGAAAACGGCACGGTTCTTCACATCGACCCCGGTGAAAGGCTCATCCAGGAGCACCACTCGTGGGTCCTGGACCATGGCCCGGGCAAGGAAGACGCGCTGTTGTTGGCCTCCGGAGAACTGGCTGATGTGGCGATGCCCCATACCCGCGAGTCCGAGCCGCGCCAACGCCGCCTCGGCCCGCTCCCGATCGGCCGAACCCGGGCGCCGGAGCCAACCGAGCGAACGGTAGCTGCCCATCAGAACAACGTCCTTCGCCGAAACCGGGAAATCCCAGTTCACTTCTTCACGTTGAGGGACAAACGCCACACTCGAGGCGCTATTACGGATGGGTTCGCCCTTGAGGAGGATTTCACCGGCGCTCGGTTTCAAGACTCCCGCGATCGTTTTTAGGAGCGTGCTCTTCCCGCTCCCGTTAGGACCGATGAGTCCCAGCACTGCGCCAGACGGAACGCTGGCCTGCACTCCGAATAGTGCGGCGTTTGCGCCGTAATGAACTCCAACGCCATTGAGTTGAAGGAGTGGACTTGCTTCGTTCATGACTACCGCAGAGCCTCCGAAATCTTGCGGGCGTTCTGCAGGAGCATCCCGTCGACGGTGTCAGCGCCGCTGCCTTCGGGACCGAGCGAGTCCGCGTAGAGCCCCGTGACAATCTCCACTCCGGTATCGCGCGCGAGTTCGCGTGCCACCTTTGGGTCCACTTCTTCCTCAGCGAACACGGCTTTCACTCCAGTGGATTTGATGAGGTCTGCAAGAGCCGCGAGCTCCTTGGCGGAGACCTGCCCTTCCTTCGAGCTCACGGGGAAGACCGCTCCCACAAATTCGAGCCCGTACCTTGCGAAGAAATAGCCGAACGCATCATGGTTGGTCACCACCTTGCGGTTTCCCGCAGGGATGACTTGGATCAGGGCCCGAATCTGCTGGTCCACGTCAGCCAGGCGCGCCTCATATGCTGCGGCGTTGGCCATGAAGATCGGAGCTTGCTCCGGATCGGCGGCCGCCAATGCTTCGGCGATGTTCCTCACCATGATCCCGGCGTTCTCAGGGTCGTGCCAGACATGCGGGTCGTCTTCTCCAGCTTCGTCTCCGCTCGAGGACTTCAGAGGGACGATGCCACGAGTCACCACAGCGACCGCGGCGTCGCCTCCGGCGTTGTCGAGTGTCTTCGACATCCAATCGTCCAGGCCCAGGCCGTTGCGCAGCACCAATTTGGCGTTGTGCACCTTCTTGACTACTTGCGGGTCAGGTTCGAAGTCGTGGGCGTCAGCACCTGACGGCAGCAGGACCGTGAGTTCCACCTGGTCGCCAGCGATTGCTCGCGTCAGCGCGCCGATCTGCGTCGTCGTAGCGACAACCTGGATCCCGTGACCGGTTGTCACCGGCCCGGAGGCACATCCGGCGAGGGCGACGCAAAGCCCTGCCACCAGCGCGAGAATAGCCAATGCGCGTAACCGCTGTTGAGACTTGGTCTCAGTCATCGCGGAAATGATACTCAGTATCAGTATCCGGGAGCAAGACCTAACCGGAGAACAGGTCGAACGAGCCCTGGGGCGGACGGCCGGCAACAGCGGCCGCCACGGTAACCGGAGTAGTCACGCGCCGCGCTTGCACCTCGGGGCGCGCTGAGCCGTCTGCATTTCTCTCGGTGATGCGACCGGACGGCAGCGTAATGACCCGTGCCGGACTTACCGTCGCAAAGCGCTCGGGGGAACACGTGAACAGGAACACCTGGCTCTCGCCGGCGGCCTCGGCAAGGACCGGCCCGAGCGCTTCCAGGCGCTTCGGATCCGCCCAACCCAGAATGTCGTCCAACACCAATGGCGCACCGCCTTCAGCGCTGACCAGCGCCGCACAGGCGAGGCGCGTCAGCACGGACAATTGCTCCCGCGCGCCCACGCTGATCTGGGGAAGGTCAAGGGTGATACCGTCCAGGCTGCGGCGTACGAGGCGCAGGTCCTCGGAGAGTTCAATGCCAAAACTGTCGTTGTAGATCCGCCGGCCTAGCGACTCGATGCATGCTTTCAGCGGGCCCGCGTAGTTCTCTCGGGCCTCGTCGCGCCGCGCACGCAGCGTTTCGAAGAGCAAGCGGGCGGCGGCCGCGCGCCGCGAGAAGGAGGCGAGTTCCTCACTCGCCTCGGTGAGCCGCTGCTCCGCTTCTACGAGCTGCCCGTGCAGGCCGGCCGCCCCGGCGTCTTCCAACAGTGCCCGGATGCCTGCTTCCTCCCGGCTTGCCTCACTCCAGGCGCGTGCGAGGCGGTCGCAGGCGGCGGCAGCGTCTCGAAGTGGTTGCGTCACGTCCTCAAGGGCGGCCAGGCCCGCGACCGCCTCCGCAAGCGATGCTTCGGCCGAGGAGCGTGCCGCACTGGCTGTAGAAATCGCCTCCGTCAGCCCGCCGTCGGGGATGCGGTCACGCAGCCGCGCGAGCTCTTCTTCAGCGCGCTCGAGTTCTCCGCGCATCGCGGAGATCCGAGCCGCACGGCCATCGACCTGCCGTTCAAAGTTCGCGAGTGCTTCTCGAGCCGCCTCGTGGTTTTCACCAGCCGCAGCGACGGCCGATTCCCGCACAACAAGCGCAGCTGCTGCTTGCTCCCGCGCAGACTTCGCTTCGGCAACGCTCGGGATCGCTTCCAGTCCCGCCTCGCGGAGCACTCCTGCGATGGCGGCGCGCTCGCGCTCCAACTTATCCCCAAGTTCGCGGGCCGAGGTAAGGTCGCGCAGGTCATTCTGGACCTGCGCGGCGAATTGCTTCCGGCGCTCCTCGATGGCGGCCCGTTCGTTAAGGGCCTCACGGGCCGCTGCGAGGTCAGCCACTCCGGCGCGATCGAGCAGGGACTTCAGCGCGTCCTCGGCGGCCTTTGCCTGAGCTTCGGTCTCACGTGCGGCGGAACCGGGCCGAATGACGACGTTAATGCCGCCGGGAAACGCCATCGCGGTCTCGACTCGGACTCGCCCGCGCCGCGTCTGGCCTTTATCGAGCGCGACCTCCTGGTTGTTCACCGTGATGGTGGCCGCTTCCTCGGCGGTGATCTCCACCGCGGCCGCCTCCGCGTCTCGGCGGCCGATGAGCACAGCAAGCCGCTTATCAAGATCTTCAAGTTCCGCCAGCACGGGGGACGTCACGCGGCAATTAGCAAGCCACTCAGCGAGGCGGGCAGCTTCCGGTTCGAGGCGTTCGAGACGCTCAAGCCGCTCTGCCATCTGATCTACCTGGAGCTGCCGCCCGGAAAGCTGGACCAGTTCCTCGGCCTTTGCGAGGACTCCCTGCGCCTCTGTGCGTTCCGATGCCGCGCGTTCGAGTGCTTCCGCGGCAGCCGCGCGCGCCCCTTGCAACCGTTCGAGTTCCGGGGCATCTGTCGCCAGGTGCGACTCCTCCGCGGCCAGCTCAGCCCGTCTCGGTTCAAGCGCGGCGACAGCACGCTCGCGGTGCTCGGCGTCGTTGACCAACGCGCGCGCTTCGGCCTCGCGAGCCTGGAGTTCTGCACGCAGCCTTTCAACAGCGGCGGACGCGTCCTGCCGGCGCCGATCCTGCCCCTCGAGTTCCTCGCGCAAGGCCGTTGCTGCTTCCAACTCCCGGGCAAGGCTGTTCAGCCGCGCCTCCAGTTCGGCACTGCGTTGCGCCTTCGCTTCCATTTCCCGGATGCGCGCGGTGATCCGGTCGACGTCGGCAATTGCGGCGATTTCCGCGCTGCGCAGTTTGGGCGCGCTTTGGCCGTCTCCTGATGCCTTCTCCCGGCCGGACGGGGTGAAGTACTTCTCGTATTCGGCCTGGGCGGCCGCGAACACTGCTTGCTCGCGCTCTCCGCCCATAAGCGGCCCCGCCGCTATCTCAAGCGCACCGAGCAACGATCGGTGCTGTCCGGCCGCAGGCGGCTCCAGGCTGTCCTGCATCCCCTGTTGCGAACGCAGCGCCTTCCAGAGCGAAACGTCAATGGTCTCGCGGAGGATGTCATTCGCGCGGTTGTCCGCTTCGCGGCCCGCGAGGATTTCGCGCTGTGGCGCAAGCACCTTAAGTTCGGTGCGCGGCCCGCGGTGAAAACGCTTGAAGAAGATGAAGCGGTAGGGCCCACTGGACACCTCGACTTCGATTTCGGTCGCAGCGTCGCGGTCGGCCGGGCGAAGACTCTTCACGAGCTGGCTCGAAGAGTCGTCGTGCTGTTCGAAGATGAGCCAGAGCGCCTCGGCGATGCTCGATTTGCCAATCTCGTTGTCGCCCTCGATGACCGTCACGCCGGATTCGCGCGGCTCAATGACGCAGGAACGAATGCCCCGGTAATCGCGAAGGCTGATGCGGTGAAACTTCATTGCGCGGCCCTCACCAGGCGATGAAGCAAGCCAAGCGCATCTCGAGCCTCCCCCGCCTGCAGCCCCGGCTGCGCAGCCAGCCCGCCCAACTCCTCCGCGGCCTTCGCCGCGAAACCAGAGAGCCCGAGGCTGCTGAAGTCGGAGTCTTCTGGAACTACGACGAGGTCTGTATCGCCGGCTCGCAGTTCGATCGCCCCGAACATCGGCCGGTAGTGTTCGATCGTTTCGTCCAGCTCAGCAAAAACGGCAAGCGTCACCGTGCCGACGAATCCGAGGTTGAGGATGGTTCGCTCTTTGCCCGGCAGGCCATCCATCCATCCCTTCAAGCGCGCGATGTCAGCCGACGAATCGATCGCGACTTCGGTGCTCTCCGTGAATCTCCAGGTCGCCGTCTTCAGCGGGGAGACGACGATGCTGTCGGCTTCGAGGGTCACATCGAGGACGAGGCCCGGGTCAGTTTCGCGGTACTCCGTTGGTTCCGGAGCGCCTGAGTACCAGATCCTCCCGGTAGTGCCAATCGCCGTGCGCGAATGGCGGTCGCCTAACGCAATGTACTGGACCGTGCCGGAAGTAATTGCTTCTTCTGCAGCAGTGGTTCGGATCAGGTCCACACGGTCCGGGTCAGGGGCGAACGCATCGGAGCCCCCATGCCCGACGACAATGGCGATGCCGCCGCTAGCCGCGGTTACGGCCGCCTCGCAGGCGGCGGCTATCGGGTCTGCCGTTTGCTTCTTGGATCGCCAGGGCGCGCTGAACAGCGTTACGCCTGGCTCCACTTCAAGTGGTGTCCCATCAAGGACAACGACGTTTTGCGGACAGTTGTTGGCGAACACGTTCGAGCGGAACACGGACCCGGCATCCAGCGGATCGTGGTTGCCAGGCAACAGGAAGAATTTCGCAGGCGCCTCGCGCAGCGCCTCCAGCGTCCGCAAGACGAGTTGCCGGTCAACCATGTTGGATTCGAAAACGTCTCCCGCCACCAGGACGAAAGCGGCCGAGCGCTCGCGTGCGGCCTCGCCGATGGTCCGGATGGCCTGGATTCTGGCGTCGGTGAAGCGGGATTGTGCCTCCGGGGTCAGGAAGCGGCGGGTCATACCCAGTTGCCAGTCAGACGTGTGGATGAACCTGACCATGTGATTGAGCAGATTAGCAGAACATGCGTGCGGTGGCATCGCCACAACGATATCCTGCGAAGTCGTCGTCACGTGTCGCGTGAAGACGGCACAATTGCGCCGTCCTCCACTTGGAGTTCGGGGAGTACTGTCCGCGCATGATTGACCTGGTGCCATACGGCCCGGCTGCCGAAGCCGCCCTCATTGCCCGGATTGGCGCTATCCAGGCGGGCGATCCGCTGGCGCCCATCACCGTCATCGTGCCATCAAACTACTCCGGACTGTCTGTGCGCAGGTCGATCGCCGCGAAGCGCCCGCTGGTAAACGTGCGGTTCCAGGTGATGGCACGCCTGGCCGAACTGCTTGGCGCTCCAGCTCTCGTGGCAGACGGACGAAGGCCTCTTACTCCCTGGATTGCCGTCATGGCCGTCCGCTCGGCGCTCGCGCAAGCGCCCGGGGTTTTCGCCGAGGTCGCCTCGCACCCATCCACGGCGCGGGAGTTGTACCGGACGTTCCGGGAACTACGCGAGGTCAGCCCCCAGGCGCAGGATCGTGTCGCCGCAAGCTCTCAACGAGCGAGCGACGTTGTTCGCCTCTACCTTCGCTTTCGGGAACTGACCGCGGAGTTCTTTGATGAGTACGACCTCTTGGAATCGGCCGCGCGCCACTTCACAGCGGATTCTCCGGCTGCAAGGGAAGCGGGCGCTCTCGTGCTCCACCTGCCGCGAAAGCTCTCGGCTGGTGCTGAAAAGCTCCTCGAGGCTGCTGGACCGGCACGGAGCCACGCAATCATCGGTCTGACGGGGGATGACGACGCGGATGCGGCAGCGCGAGATATCGCGAACCGCGTCCCCGGCAGCATTGCCACCGCCAGCGCCGCCCTCCCTTCCGTGGCGCGCGTAGTTTCAGCGACAGACCCCGAAGAAGAAGCGCGCGAGGCGATTCGCGAGGCGATGGCCCTGGCCGCCCAGGGGACGCCGCTACACCGAATCGCGATTACCTATGCCACGCGGGAAACCTATGAAGGCTTGCTGGATGACGCGCTGACCTCTGCGGGCGTACCACACAACGGCCCGCCGAACCGCACGCTTGGGCAGTCGCTCGCCGGGCGGACGATCCTCGGGCTGCCCAGGCTGGCCGCATCGAGCGGGCCGGGTGACCCGGGGTTCTCGCGGGACATGGTGATGGACTGGCTCACCGCCGCGCCGATCTCCGACGGCAGGGCGGAAGCGCCATCGCACCGCTGGGACGAGATCAGCCGTGACGCCGGTGTGGTCAAAGGCGCCAGCCAGTGGCAAAGCAGGCTCGAAGTTTTCGCACGCGGTCAGGAGGCGGAAGCGGCCGACCGGGAGGAAGGCGAACGAGGTCATTTCGAGCGCAAGGCGCGGTGGGCCCGGAGCCTCCAGCGCTTCATCGCTGACCTGGACCGCGAGGTTGGGCCTGACACGCGCCGTTCGGCTGGCGCGCACGCCGCCCAGGCGCTGAGTTGGCTCGAACGTTATTTGCCCGAGCACAACATCGCCAACGAATCCCAGGCGGAGGCCCGCGAGGCGGTCGGGGCAATCCTTGAGAGCATCGTCCGATCCTCCGGAGAGCTACCGCCCGATTTGGACCCGCCCCTTGACCGCGCAGAGTTCGCCGGCGCTCTCGACGATGCGCTCGCGCAGCCGGCGGGCCGGCTCGGCAAGCTCGGCGAGGGACTGTTCATCGGTCCGGTCACATTGGCCGCGGAGATGAGTTTCGAGGCGATCTTCGTGCTCGGGATGGTAGAAGGCACATATCCCTCGCGATTCGCCGAAGATCCGGTGCTTTCAAGCGACGATCGGTCTCGGGCCGCGGGCGAACTCCCGATGCCATCGTCGCGCATCCGCGAGCAACGCCGGAGTTATCTCGCGGCGTTGCTCGGCGCGAACCACCGGGTCCTGAGCACCCCACGCGGAGACCTCCGCGCCCAACGGCCAACGCAACCTTCGCGGTGGATCCTGGATGCCGCGACGGCGCTCCACGGACAGCGGCTCTATTCAACCGACCTCGGCGAGATGTTGCAGAACCCGCCTCCGTGGTTCCGCGTGGTGCACTCATTCGAGTCGGCCCTCCGCACGCCGGGAGAGCCAGCTTCGGCGCAGGAATGGGACCTGGGCAGCCTCCTTCGCTACGAGGGCCGGCTGGATCGCCATTTCCTGATGCGCGACGACGGGGCGCTCAATCCATTGGCCAGGGGTGTCGCCGCTCGCAAGTCCCGCGCCAGGCTCAACGGGGCGAGTTTAGATGGCTGGCGAGGCAAGGTTGCTCCTGGCCACGCGCCGGTGCCGGGAGCCTCACGCCCCATCTCGCCCACGGCACTCGAGAACTACGCGAAATGTCCGTTCCGCTACTTCCTTGGCCAGGTACTCCGCGTCGGCGAGATCGAACGGCCCGAAGAGACCGTCACGATCGAACCGGCCACCATCGGCAACATCGTGCACGAGACTCTGCAGCGATTCTTTGAAGCGACGGCCAACCGGCCAGACCCGTTCGCGGACTGGACTGACGCAGAACGTCAGGAACTCCGAGACATTGCCGAAACAGTGTTCCAGGACTTCGAAGCGCGGGGGCAAACCGGCAAGTCGCTCACCTGGCGCGCGGAACAGGCGAGGATCCGACGCGACCTGGAGCTGCTGCTGGACAAGGAACTGGAGGAGCGGCAATCCGCGCGGTTCAGCTTCTTCCGGGCCGAGGCCGCGTTTGGTATCCGGCCCACCTCGGCGCGGCCGGACCCGCTTCCGGCGGCATCGTTGCAGCTCCCGGGTGGCGGAAGTGTCACGTTCCGCGGCGTGGTGGACCGTGTGGATATCGGTCCCGGCGGCGAACTGGCGGTGGTCGACTACAAGACCGGTAGCAGCCGCAACTACAAAGACCTCTCGCCCGCCAACCCGCTGGGCGGTGGCAAGTTCCTGCAACTGCCGGTCTATGCCCTCGCGTTCCGCGGTCAGTCCACGGGACCGGTACGCGCTCGCTACTGGTTTATCAGCGAACAGGCCGGCTTCGAACGCAAAGAGGTGGTCCTGGACGAGGCGGCATTCGAGAAATTCGGAACGATCGTCGGGACATTGGTGGAAACGATGCGGGAGGGATATTTCCCGGCGGTCCCGGGAGATGAGGAATGGATCAACGGCGACGCCTGGAAGCACTGCCGCTATTGCCCCTACGACCTGGTTTGCCCCTCGAACCAGCGCTCCGAAGCCTGGATCAGCGATCAGAAGGACCCGGGGCTCGCGGCCTTCGTCGCGCTCTCCGACATCACCACGGAGGCGGAACGTGACGACGATTGAACTGACGGACGAGGCGGCGCGACAGATCATCCAGACCGCGACCGAAGAGACGCTCTTCGTCGAGGCCGGCGCCGGCACGGGCAAAACAACCCAGTTGGTTGGCCGAATCCTCGCCCTGGTTGATGGCGGGACGCCAATCTCCCAAATCGCGGCAATTACGTTCACCGAGAAGGCCGCCGCCGAACTATCGGAACGGGTGCGCAGGCAACTGGAAGAGGGCATCGAACAAGCGAAGGACCCGGGCCGGAAGGAGCGCTACGCCCAGGCGCTGCGCGACCTCGACCAGGCGGCGATGCAGACGCTCCACAGCTTCGCGATGCGGCTGCTCAGCCTCTATCCGCTGGAGGCCGGACTTCCGCCGAGGATCGCGCTCCGGGACGAAGTGGAGGCGTCTCTCGCATTCGACGACCGCTGGGGCCGATTCCGTGACCGTCTCCTGGATGATCCCGCCATGGAGCGCGTGCTCCTCCGCGGGCTGACGGTCGGCCTGCGCCTCGCAGACCTCGAGGGCGTGGCCGAGGATTTCAACGAGAACTGGGACCGGCTCGAGAACCTTACCCTCCCCGCCGCGCCCGAGCCGCTGCTCAACCCCGAGCGTGTACTGGATCCGCTGAGAGAACTCCGGGCGATGCGGCGCCCTGGAGTTGATGACGCCTTGACCAGGCGGTTGGACGGCGTCTCCTCGTTTGAGGCAGGCCTGGCAGGGCTTTCCGGCCGGCTGAAGGCTGCTACGGAGCCGGAACGGGAGGGCCTGGAAATAGATGTCCTGCGGATTCTTGCCCGCATGCCCGAGCTGACCACTTCGACGAGCGGACGAACGGGGAACATAGGGCGTAAGGAAAACTGGGAGGACATCGCCGCCGCCCGTGAACTTCTTAGCGAAGCGGAGGACATGCGCCGGCGGATGGTGGATGGGACGCGGAGCTGGGTCCTCTGCGAACTGCTACCTCACCTCGCGCGGTTCGTCCTCGACGGGGCGCAGGAACGTCGGGCACGGGGCGACCTGGAGTTCCACGACTTGCTCGTTCTCGCGAGGGACCTGCTGCGGCGCAAGTCCGAAATCCGGCTTGCACTGCATGAGCGCTTTCCGCGGATTCTGATCGATGAGTTCCAGGACACCGACCCGCTGCAAGTGGAACTCGCGGCGTTGCTGGCGCACTCCGGCGACGCCGGCCCGGTCGCCTGGGACGTAGCGGCGACCGAAGCGGGCAGACTGTTCTTCGTCGGCGACCCCAAGCAATCGATTTACCGCTTCCGGCGGGCGGACATCGAACTGTTCAAGCGGGCGCGGGGCGCGTTCAGCGCGCGGCACGTGCCGTTGCGCAAGAACTTCCGCTGCAGGCCGGGCATCATCGACTGGGTGAACCAGGTGGGCGGCGAACTCTTCGGAGGCTTTGGGGCGGGACCTGACGGTCGCCAGGCGGACTGGATACCGCTGGAGGCAGGGCGTGACCCCGTGGCCGGACCAGTCGTCCACACGATTGGCGGCCCGGCTGAACCAGATGCGCTGGCGCCCGAAGTGAGAAAGCGAGAAGCCGAAGCCATCGCCGCGGCTGTTCTCGCCGCCAAACAAGAGAACTGGCTCGGTCAGAACGAACGTGGCAAGAAGACCCGCTTCGCAGATATCGCGATCCTCCTGCCCAGCCGGACCAACTCGCCGGCCATCGAAAAGGCACTGGCCGCCGTTGGTGTACCAACCAGGGTCGAAAGCCGTTCGCTTCTCTTTGCGGCGCAAGAAATCCGCGACCTGACCAACGTCCTCGCCGCTATCGACGACCCTACGGATGACGTCGCGGTTGTGGCCGCGTTGCGCTCGCCGGCCTTCGCGGTTCAAGACGGAGAGTTGCTGGAACACGTGAATGCCGGCGGCCGCTGGGATTACACCCAGGAACTTCCAGCAGAGACACCGGAAGCGATGCGCGAAGCGATGACCTCGTTGGCATCGTTCCATGACGCGCGCTGGTTACTCAGCATTGGAGCGCTGGTGGAACGGGTTATCGCGGAACGCCGGATGCTGGAATTGGCCGTATCCACGTCCCGGCCGCGGGAGACGTGGCGCCGCCTCCGGTTCGTTTCAGAGCAGGCCCGCGCCCTCGGCGATTCCGGGGCGGTAACGTCGCTTCGCCAATTCGTTCATTGGTTGCGGACACAGGCGCGGGAGCGCGTGCTCATTGCGGAGGCCGTCGCGAACGAACCGGACGACGATGCCGTGCGGATCCTAACGGTCCACGCATCGAAGGGTTTGGAGTTCCCAATCGTTATCCTCGCCGGCCTGGGAATCGACCCCCGCCAACTACGGCCCCGTCTCGCATGGGCGCACAACGCCCAGAATCGCGAGACGGTCGGTGTCCACATCGGCCGAATGGGCACCTACTTCAACACGCCCGGGTACGAGGACCTCTGGGAGAACGAGAAGGCCCATGGAGCCCTGGAACGCGACCGCCTGTTTTATGTCGCAGCGACACGAGCAAAGGAACGCCTCGTCGTCAGCCTCTTCCACAAGGGGAAGAAGCCAAACCGGAAGGGCGAAATAGCGAGCCACGCATCGCGGCACCTGGACCGGACATGCTCAGTGGCAGAGTGCCTGTGGGCCGTCCAAACCCAGGTTGGCGGTTGGCCGGTGCTACAAACCGGGATGGCGATGGGGCCGGGAATCGCGGCTCACAGTAGGGAGGAAGACTCTGAAGCCGAACGAGAAGCCTGGCTGCAATTGAGGGCCGAGCGCTTTCAGCGATTGAAGGATGCGCCGGTCCGCGCCGTCACGACGCTGGTCCACGGAGAGGGCACGGGAGACGAAAAGCCCGAGCCGGAGTTGGAAGAACAGCCATGGAAGAAGGGACGTGCGGGAACCTCGGTGGGCCGGGCCGTCCACGCGGTCATGCAGACCATCGACCTCGCCACCGGGAATGGGCTGGCGGAAACCGCCGAATCGCAGGCGCTCGCGGAAGGGATCGCCGACGAGGCGGCGCACGTCGCGCGGCTCGCCGAGAGCGCTCGAACATCCAAAGCCGTCCTAGCCGCGGTCGAGTCCGGGCGGTACTGGCGAGAGCTCTTTGTCGGCGTCGAAATCGGCGGCATCGTGGTGGAAGGATTCATCGACTTGCTCTACGAATCGCCGGAAGGCCTCGTCGTCGTCGACTACAAGACGGACGCCCTCCGGGACGAAGCCGCAATCGATCAGGCGATGGACCGGCACCGGCTGCAAGGCGCCGCGTATGCGTTGGCACTCGAGCGGGCGCTCGCCCGGCCAGTGGCCCGCGCCGTGTTCGTCTTCACCGAACCACGAACCGAGCGCGACGTTGACGACCTTGCCGGGGCAAAAGCCGAAATCGAGGGCAAACTTGGCGAGGAGGCAGCAGTCACCTCGCCGGGAAGATAACGCCCGGGTTGAGCATCCCTGCCGGGTCAAGCGCCGCCTTTATTGCCTGCATGGCGGCGATATCGGCATCGGAGCGGGTCAACGTCAGCCAGGCTCGCTTGGCGATGCCGATGCCGTGCTCGGCGCTGATGCTGCCACCCAACTCCGCCACCAGCCGGAGCACCGCATCGTCGGCGCGCTCGTCGTCTGGATCGAGCCCCAGGATGTTGACGTGCAGGTTGCCGTCACCAGCGTGCCCGAACAGCACCGGGCGGGCTTGTGGGGCCACCGCCTTGATGGCCCCGCGGACGCGCTGCTCGAATTCGGGCAAACGCGCGGAAGGCAGCGTGACATCGAGCTTGTGCGGCACACCTTCGGCGTTGATCGACTCCGTGTGGCGCTCCCGGTAGCCCCACAGCCTCGTCCGGCCCGGGGCATCCGTGGCCAGGGCCGAGTCTTCGATAGCCTCGCAGCTGCTCAGAACTTCGGCGAGTTCCATCGATTCGTCGCGGCGAGATGCACACTCGACGAGGACGTAGCACCCGGCCGCCTTCGAGAACGGAGGCGGCGCGCCTGAGTGCTTGAGCACGAGGTCGACGCCTTCCTGGAAGAAGGCCTCGGCGGCCTCCAGCGAGGGCATGGCGGCACGGACGGCGGCCACGACGCGCAGCCCTTGCTCCAGGTTCGGGAGCGAGAGTAGCGCGACGACCCGGCTGGTCAGGGCGGGGACGAGCTTCACACGAACCGCGGTGACAACCGCGAGCGTGCCTTCGGCGCCGCAGAGGAGCTGACCGAGGTCGTAGCCGGTGTTGTCCTTCACCAGGCCAGGCAGGCGCCGGACGACGCTGCCATCCGCCAGTACCGCCTCGAACCCGAGGACCTGGTGCCGCATGCCGCCATACCGAATGACGCGAACGCCACCGGCGTTCGTAGAAACCATGCCGCCGATGGTGGCGCTATCACGCGAAGCCAGGTCGACGCCGAAGGCCCAGCCCGCTTCCCGGGCGGCCTGCTGCAGGGACGCCAACGTGACCCCCGCTCCGCACGTCACCTCGCCGGCTACCGGGTCGAGATCCGTGATTGAATCGAGGCGCCGGAGGGAGAGGACGACCTCGCCGCCGCGCGGGACGCTTCCGCCAACGAGACCGGTGTTGCCGCCCTGGGGCACGACGGTGGCACCGGAGGCGGCACACGCTTTAAGGACCGCGCTAACGTCGTCTACGGAACCAGGGCGGACCACGAGCCGCGCTTCGCCGCGGTAGCGACGAGACCAGTCGGTCTCGTAGGTCGCGCGAAGATCGGCGTCGGTCAGGACATGTTCGGGGCCGACGATAGCCCGTAGCGAATCGGCCAGCTGGTCAGCCATGCGCCGAGTCTAGCAATCGGGCAGCTAGTCGTCCGAATCCGCGGGTGAGGTTCCCGAGCCAACGAGCGTCGTTCGGGCCGGGATCTCTTTCGCGATGCCGCGGAGCGTGTCCACGACTTTGTTGTCGACGGCATCGCGTGCGGCCCGGATGGCGCTGAAGACCGCGCGAGCATTCGAACGGCCGTGACCGATGACGACAATCCCGTCTACTCCGACGAGCTGAGCTCCGCCGTACTCCGCGTAGTCCAGGCGACGTTTCACTTTGCGCAGCTCGGACATGAGGATGAGTCCCGCGGCGCGGTTCCATGGCGTGAGTTCCACCGCTTTGCGAATCTCGCCGAGGAGCAATTCCGCCATGCCTTCCGCCGTCTTAAGCACGACGTTGCCCGTGAACCCATCCATCACCGCGACATCGCAGACACCCTTGGTGAGGTCCTTCCCTTCGACGTTGCCGATGAAATTCAGGCGGCTGGCGCGGAGAGCTTCGTTCACCTCGATTGTCAGCTGGTTTCCTTTGGAATCCTCTTCGCCGATCGAAAGCAAGCCGACTTTCGGGCTCTGCACCTTGAACATTCGCTCCATATAGGCGGCGCCCATGTACGCGAACTGGAGCAGGTGAATCGGGCGGCAGTCCGCGTTCGCGCCGACGTCGAGCAGCATGGTGAGGCGGCCTTCGCCGGTGGGAAAGATGGTGGCGAGGGCCGGGCGCCCGATTCCCTTGATCCGCCCAAGCGTGAGCAAGGCCGCGGCCATCGTCGCGCCGGTGTTGCCGGCGGTGATGAAGGCGTCGGCCTTGCCGTCCTTGACCATGCGCAGGCCGACGTTGATGGAGCTGTTCGGCTTGTTTTTAGCTGCCTCGGCCGGGTGTTCGTCCATCGCGATCACATCCGGCGCATCGATGATCTTGAGGTTGCTGGCCTTCGCGCCTTCCATTTCGCTTTCGATAGCGGCGCGCTGGCCCACGAGGATCAACTCCACGCCGAGCCCACCAGCCGCCATGAGCGCGCCCGCGACGATTTCGCCTGGGGCGTTGTCGCCTCCCATTGCATCGACCACGATCCGTGCGGTCATCCGTTCCTCCTGCGCGCAATGGCGATCATGCGCTCGCTGTCGTTGGTCAGCGGACCCAGGTCATAGTCCCCGTAGACGTCCGAGAGAACCAGCCCGGCGGCATCCAGCAAGTATTCAAGCTCGAACCGGTAAACGTAGCGCAACTGGTGCTCGCTCAGCTTGCGGCGCACCAGCCCATCCGCATCGTGCGTTTCATAGCTCACCCGGAGATACCTTGTTTGCTCTGCCTGGTCGTCCTCGTGAAGGTGCAGGCAATCGAAGTGGTGTCCTTCCGAGGTTTGGCCCGAAAAGACCAGTCGTTGGATGCCGTTGCTTTCAGGGTCGAGTGCCGCCGCAGGCCCCGGGAGGTCGATCGCGAGCAGGCCGTTGAACACCAGCGCCTCCGCCAGGCGGACCAACGTCGCGCGCTGCTCTTCCCCGTCCGCGCAGTAGAGGAAGACATCCAGGGGCAAAAGGATGAGCCCGTAATGCTCCTCCTCCAGCGTGAGGTCCAAGAGCCGGCCTTCGATGAAGGAGACGTCGATAGCGTCATCCTCGGCCTTTCGCCGGGCCACCGAAAGCATCGCCGCGGATGGGTCGACACCGGTCACGGCGTAGCCTTGCCGTGCCAGCTCTAACGCGATGCGGCCGGTGCCGCAGCCTACTTCAAGCACGGGACGATCGGTGCGCCCTGCAAACGAGGCCCAGAGGCCGACATCTTCTCGAAAGTCGCCGTGGATGGCGTCATAGAACTCGGCGTCAACGACATACGGATCGATCGACATTGCGCTGGATGCTAGGGCACGGCCTGCGGAACGCGCCAGACGCGCCGATTACTCGGATGTGAGGCAAATGCTTTTCGGTATGGCGCTTATCCTGGCGTATTTCCTGCTGCCTGGCTGCGCGGGTATGAGCTGAGCGACGGCCTTAGTTAAGCTCGCGCTAATAATTTCTGTCACAGACCAGATGTCTGCTACGCTCGTTCGCACACCTTTTCCCCGGAGCGTCCATGACGCAGCGTGTCATCGAATCCCGCCCTATCGGCGAGTTCCTCAGCTACCGCCAGAAGCTCGTCGTAATGGGCTCCCTGATGATCGCCATGTTCATCAGCGCCCTCGACCAATCGATCGTCGCGACGGCCACTCCGCACATCCTCGCGGACCTCGGCGGGTTCAAGCTCATCTCGTGGGTGTTCACCATCTACCTGCTCGCATCGACGGTGACTGTGCCGCTCGTAGGCAAGCTCTCCGACATGTTCGGGCGGAAACCGTTCCTGATTGCCGGGATCATCGTCTTCGTCGCCGCCTCCGCGGCCTGTGGGGCGGCCCCGAACATGCTGGCGCTGATCATCGCCCGGGCGGTACAGGGCATCGGCGGCGGGATCCTGTTCGGCTCGGTGTTCGCCACGCTCGGGGACCTCTTCACGCCACTGGAACGCGCCCGCTACATGGGCTACTTCATCGGCGCGTTCACGCTCGCCTCGCTCGTCGGCCCCACCGCAGGCGGCTTTCTGACGGACGGCCCTGGTTGGCGCTGGTGCTTCTATATCAACCTGCCGGTGGGTGCGATCGCGACCGTCGCCGTTTGGAAGAACCTCCCCTTCACGATGAAGGGCGGCAACATCCGCGACATCGACTTCCTCGGTTCCGCCCTGCTTTCCGCCGCGACCATCTGCATCCTGCTTGGGCTCGTCTGGTCCCAGGATGAGTTCGGTTGGAGCAGCGCCGAAACCATCGGCCTGTTCGCTTCCGGGATCGTCCTGACCGTCGCGTTCGTGTTCCAGGAATCGCGGCATGCCCAGGCAATCTTTCCGCTTCACATTTTCAAAAACCGCACGTTCGTTATGGCTAATCTCCTCGTCGTGATCCAGGGCGGCGGCATGTTCGGTGCAATCACCTACCTGCCGACGTTCGTGCAGATTGCCCTGGGCCGCTCCGCAACGGATTCCGGCCTCGTCTCCACACCGCAGTCCATCGGCCTGTTAGCGACCAGTTTCCTCGGCGGCCAACTCGTTTCCCGCACAGGAAAGTTCAAGCT
>CAZKZR010000007.1:0-19224 GCA_964557245.1 uncultured Anaerolineaceae bacterium
CAGCCCCGCCTCGATGGTGACACGCTCAAGAACGACTGGCCGCTTCAGTTCAGCGATGCCCTACTCCGGGTCATGGCCAAGGACGCGATGACCGCGCTCGCGGGGATCCACAAGGTGGAACCCGCGAAAGCACCGTACCTGGGCGAATACTGGGGCTACGAGTTCGATGTCACGCGCTGGGACCGCTTCTATGAACGCGCTGCGGAACAGGAACTCCTCGCGCTTCAGCCCCGCGTCAAGCAACTCCTCCTCGACAAGATCCCCCACGACGCCCGCATCGCCATCTATCACGGCGATTTTCAGTGGTCGAACCTGCTCTACAACGCGAACGCGGAGCTGCTCGCCGTCATCGACTGGGAGCTCTGCGGCATCGGCCCCACGCTCAACGATGTCGGATGGATCTGCGCTTTCAGCGACCCCGAGGCCTGGGCTCACACGCAGAACAGCCGCATGCCCCACGGCGACGAGCTCGAAGTCTTCTATCGCGACGCCTACGGGCCGGTCGAAGGCAATCTGAACTGGTTCAAAGCGTTGGCCATGTACAAATTCGCGATCATCTCTGGCCTGAACCTATCCCTGCACCGCCGTGGCAAACGGCATGACCCGCACTGGGAAGACATCAAGCCCTCGATGAAGACGAATATGGAGTACGCGCTGAAAATGCTCACGAGCTGACTGCTTGTCGGGAGTTGACTCATCCTTTCGTCGGAAATCGGCAAAAATCGCCGTGATTGCGTCAAAAAATTGTCGCACGTTGGCGGGGCGCCGGTATCGTTCGTCTCATGACTGGAACGCCCGAAGGTAGCCTGCAATTCCTGAGCGCCACGCGCCAGGCGTTGCTTATCGCAATTAAGAACCAGGGCGAAGCGACGACGGAGACGCTCGCGAAAGAGACGTTTCTCTCCCCCGGGGCCGTGCGCCAGCACCTGCTCGCCCTTGAGGCGCAGGGACTGGTCTCGTACGTCCGCCTGCGGGAAGGACCCGGCCGGCCGCGCCATGTCTTTCGGCTGACCACACACGGTGAGGACCTGTTTCCCCAGCAGTACGCGCTCATGGCGAATGTCCTGTTCAACGCGCTCGATGAGGAAGACGAGGCAGTCCTCAAGCGCGTCCTGGACCGCATCGCGCAGGCCCAGGTGCGGCTCGCGAGCGAACAGGTGCAGTCCCCAGGCCGCCCGGAGCGCCTCATGGAGCTCGCGCGGCTCGTCGAGAGCTATGGTTATTTTCCGAACCTGGAGATCATCGATAACGGCCCGGCCACCCTGACGCTGCGACACTGCCCGCTTCTGAATGTCGCTCGAAAGCACCCGGAACTGTGCGAAGTCGAATGCCGAGCGATGGGTGCGGTCCTGGAAACCGACTCCGTTACGCGTGTCGCGCATCGCCTCAAGGGCGATGCAGTCTGCACTTACGTGGTCGATTAGCTCCCGCCAGCCTTCAGAGTGACTCGGACCGGTTGGTCATCGTTTCGTGTCCGAAAGGACCTCCGAATGACTCCGCCAGACACTTAGCTTCCGGCTAAGTTCGTCCGGGGGATTCGAGTGAAGTTCCACTGGTTCAACCTGATGCCGTATCCCTACCTTCCGGATGATTTCCGGGAGAAACACCGAAGCGTCTGGGTCGACGTCGATTCTCGCCTGTATGACCCGGTCAAAGGCCACACGGTCTACAACGACTACCTGGATCTGCTCGAGTTCGCCGCCGAGCAAGGCTTCGACGGGATCGGTGTCAACGAACACCATGCGAATGCTTATGGCCTCATGCCTTCGCCGGCGCTGATGGCCGCAACGCTCGCCCGGCGCACCCGCGACGTGAGCATCATCCTCCTGGGCCAATCGATCGCGCTTTACAACCCACCGACGCGCGTCGCCGAGGAGATGGCGATGCTCGACGTGATTTCTGGTGGCCGTCTCATCGCCGGATTCCCGGTCGGCACCTCCATGGACACGAACTACGCCTTCGGCGCCAACCCGGCGACGTTGCGCGAGCGATACCAGGAGAACCACGACCTGATCATCCGGGCATGGACGGACCCGGACGTATTTCCGTGGAACGGGAAGTTCAACCGTCTGCGCTATGTGAATGTCTGGCCCCGTCCGATCCAGAAGCCTCACCCGCCGATCTGGATCCCCGGTGGCGGTTCTGTCGAAACCTGGGACTTCTGCGCGGAGAACAATTACAACTACAGCTATCTGAGCTTCAGCGGCTTCAAGCGCGGGGCTCAGCTGATGAACGGATTCCACGACCGGGTAGTGGAGCTGGGCCGGGAATTCAACCCCTACCAGGCCTCGTTCGCGCAACAAATCATCGTCGCCGATACCGAGCAGGAAGCGGAGGAAAGCTACTTCCAGCACGCCCGGTACTTCTTCGAGCGCTGCCTGCACGTCTATCCCGGATTCGCCGATGCCCCGGGATACCGAACTGAGGCGACGATCCGGGCCGGACTCAAGGCCCAGGTCGCGGGCGTCAGTTCCGGCGGCGCTGTCGGTAAGTCGTTCCGCCAATGTGTTGACGAAGGATTCCTGATCGCCGGCAATCCTGACCAGGTGACCGAGCAGATGGAACACATGATCAAGTCGCTGAATGTCGGGCACGTGTTCTGCCTCATGCACATCGGCGACATGCCGAAAGACAAGTGCGAGAAGAGCACCACGCTTTTCGCGCAGAAGGTGATGCCGCGGCTAAAGCACCTCTGGTCGGAATACGAAGACCACTGGTCTCCGAGGCCGCTGACTGACCTCGCCGAACCGCGAGCTATCCGCCAGCCGGCACTGGCCTGAGGAGCACGGCGATGCAACAACTGACCGCTGTCGTCCGCCCGGGAACCGCACCAGTTCACTACTTCCGTGGAGGGGCGGGCGAGCCACTCCTGTACCTGCACCACATCGCCGGCATGCAGGGATGGGAGCCCGCCCTCTCCGAACTCTCGACCAAGTTTGACGTGATCGCCCCCTACCACCCCGGCTTTGGCCCCTCCGAAGGGCTCGACGAGGTGGATAACGGCCTCGACCTGGTCCTCCACTACATCGATTTCCTGGACTACCTGGGCCTCTATTCGGTACGGGTGCTCGGGCACTCCTTCGGAGCCTGGATCGCCGCCGAATTGGCGGCACTTTACCCGGACCGAGTCGCCCGGCTGGTCCTCGCGAATCCGGTGGGCATCTGGCAGGAGGAAATCGGCGGCGAGGACGTGTTCGCGCAGAACCCGACCAAGCCCACGGAAGTGCTCTTCGCCGAGCCACAAATGCGGGAAAACCTGGTATTGCGCGACGGCACGCTGGATCCCATGGAAACGTACGTGCAGGAGATGAAGGATCTGAAGGCGGCGGCCAAGTTCCTCTGGCCCATCCCCGATACGGGCGTCGCGCGCCGCTTGCCGCGGATTACGGCGCCGACGCTGGTGATCGGGGCGACCGCCGACAAGTTCATCCCCTCGGCGTACGCGGCGGTCTGGAAGCGCCAGATCATGAATTCAGACGTCAAGACGATTGTCCACGGTGGACACCTCGTCAATCTCGAACAGCCCAGCCGCTTCGCAACGGTGGCTGGTAGCTGGCTGATTCAGCCCTAGCGGCGGGCATGGCGGCCGCGTGGGAACAGGGGCGCAGGAAACTGCGCCCCTTCTACCTTTCTGGCGCGCCCACTACTGATACGCTTTGCTCGTGACTGCCTCCGAACCGATGCAGCAGGCAATCGCCGCTGCCCGTGCCGCGCGCGGGCGCACGAGCCCCAACCCATGGGTGGGCGCGGTCCTCGTACGGGACGGCCGGGTCCTTGCTACGGGCGCAACGGCTCCCCCGGGCGGCCCGCACGCCGAAGCCGCTGCACTCGCGAACGTGGATGGGCGAGGGGCTACCCTCTACACCACCCTCGAGCCGTGCATGCCGTTCGAAGGGAAACGCACCCGCCCCTGCGCCGAGGCAATCGTCGAGGCCGGAATCGAGCGCGTTGTGATTGGCCTGATCGACCCACACGCGCCGGTTGCCGGGCAGGGAGTGGACTTCCTGCGCAGCCGCGGGCTGGAAGTCGAAGTGGGAGACGGCGCCGAGGAGATCGAGCGGCTGTTGTGCCCCTACCTCGTCTACCGCCGGACCGGGCGACCCTACGTCATCGCCAAATTCGCGGTGAGCTTCGACGGGATGGTCGCCGCCCCTTCGCAAGGAATCACCTGGCTCACTGGACCCGCGGCGGTCGAACGGGCGCACCAGGATCGCGCGTGGATTGACGCAATCGCCGTTGGCAGCGGCACGGTGCTCGCTGATGACCCTGCGCTCACCGCCCGCCCGGGAGGTGTGCTCGGCGATCATCAGCCTTTGCGCGTCATCATGGACGGTCGTGGCCGCTCGCCCCTGGGGGCCAAAGCGCTCGGTCCGGGGGCAATTGTTGCTACATCCGCCGGTGCTCGAGAGTGGCAGGCGGGCGTCGCCGCAACCGGCGCCACGGTGTTGCAGATTGAATCGAACCAGGGGCACCTCGATCTCGAACAGCTTCTCCAAGTCCTTGGCCGACGGTCGGTGATGTCGCTCATTCTCGAAGGCGGCCCGACGGTGTTGGCATCTGCCTTCGAGCAGGAACTGGTGAATGAGGTTCATGCCTACATTGCCCCGATAGTCATCGGACCTTCGGGGGTGCCGCTGGCCAACCGGGAGACGTTTTTCGCGCCGCAACCGCTGCGCAATGTGGAGATTGAGGTGCTTTCGCCGGACGTCCTCGTTCGCGGCTACACTGGGGACGCAACGACCTGACGCAAGGGGGCGAACAAATGGTTCAGAACTGGATTGTGGTTGGCGGCCCGGAGATCTTCGGAAAGACGCGCGAAATGGGCTTCACTCGCCACGGCTTCAAGAGCACGCGCCGCGTGATGGCAAGCAAGATCCAGCCCGGAGACCTGCTCGCGTTCTACGTCACTGGCCGGAAGCAGTTCGCCGCCATCGCCAGGGTCACCTCGCCAGTCGCTGAGGAGCAGACCCGCATCTGGCACAACGAAAAGAAGCCGAACGAGATGTACCCCTATCGCGCGGGCATCGAAAAGGTCATCGCCCTGGACGAGGACCGCTGGCTGGACGCCGAGCCGTATCACGAGCGCTTCAGCTGGACTCAGAAGTGGCCGCGCGCGAACTGGACGCTTGCCTACCAGGGCAATCTCCACGCGATCCCGCAAGAAGACATGGACCTGCTGATGAAGGACATGAAGGCGGCGGCAGCGGTCAAAGCCTGACGCATTTCTGTCCGGGAACAAGGCGGACGAGGAAGCAAGCAGGATGACGAGGACGACCCGTCTTCAGGCACTGGCGTAATAATGCTTATGCGCCCGCCGCCGCCCGGCTCGCACCACGCGTGATTGGTGACTCTCATGCAAAGTCGTCAGACTCGACGGAAAATCGAAATTTTCGCCTGGGCGCTGGTCGCGTGCGGCGGCACGGGGCTCGCATTAGCCATTCTCGTATCGGACACTCTCCCTCCGGTGCTCGCCTGGCTGTGGGTGGCTGTCTTTTCGATGGGCATTGCTGCCGCGTTCCGCGTGAACAGGACTTTAGGCTGGCTCGCTCTCGTCGTCGGAGTCGTTCTTGTTACAGGTCCAACCCTGTTCGACGCAGGCATGTTCGGTTTCGTACTCCTTGGCGGCGGCACCGTGGCGGCGACTCTAACTGTGCGACGGCTTTTGTTCCGGCGAGGTCACGAACCGTCCGCTAGCAAGCAGACGACGAATCGCCACTCGGGGAGGGGAAACGGTTGGTGAGACCTGCCCAGGCTCCCGGGGTTTTGCCACCCTTTGCTGGAGAGTATCAATATTGAGTTCCCCATCCGCGCTTCACCCCTTGTAACCGCTCGCATGCGACTAGGTTGTCCCTTTGTAAATTCTTGTCGTAACATCCGCGCCCAGACTGGGGGAGGGCGTTGGGATGATTCAGTTTCCTAAGTGCCGGAAATGCGATTTCGGAGACCTGGTGCCATTCAGCGATTTTGGCAGCCAGGGTGCGCCGATCCACTACAAGGCATGGGTCTGCACGAACCCGGATTGCGGCTACAACATCAAGATCCGCAACGGTGAACTCTACATCGATGAGCCCATCAACGATGGGCAGGTGCATTACAGCCGAAGCCGGTAAGCTACCGCGCTGAGGGCGCTTTCGCCCACCCTGATTGTGATAGACTGCACGAGCAATGCCGCAGGCGAACAAGATCTACGAACCGCTCCCGCTCCTCGACCTCAACGTCGAAGAAGAAGTCCAGCAGAACATCCTCGTCACGAGCGTTGACCAGGTTCTGAACTGGGCTCGCCGTTCGTCGTTGTGGCCCTGCATGTTCGGCCTCGCCTGCTGCGCGATGGAGATGATCGCGACAGCGACCCCGCGGTACGACATCGCCCGGTTCGGCGCGGAAATCTTCCGCGCTTCCCCGCGCCAGGCTGACCTCCTGCTCGTTCCCGGCACTGTCACCTGGAAGATGGCTCCCGCCGTCCGCCGCATCTGGCTCCAGATGCCGGAACCCAAGTGGGCCCTCGCGATGGGCGGTTGCGCGATCATGGGCGGCCCCTTCGCCTATGCCTACAGCGTGACGCCCGGCGTAAATACGCTGGTCCCGGTGGACGTTTACGTGCCGGGTTGCCCGCCGCGTCCTGAATCGTTGCTGACTGGTCTCATGCTGCTGCAGGACAAGATCAAGCACGACACGATCGGCAAGGGCTGGGTGAGGCGCGATGTAGAGCCGCAATTCCAGCGCTATCTCCCAGAAGGCGACCCCATCCGCCAGGAACTCGAAACGCTCTGGCCGCCGTATATCGATTACGGAAAGCCGCTCGCGGGCGAAATCTTCGCGAAGTAGTCCCATCCCCAAAATTCACTGCCAGGGCGCGCCCGCGTCCGCACGGAGATACCGCATGGCCGCACAGTGGAATGACGTCGAAGCCCTCGTGAAGCATTTGTTCGAACAGGGCCTCCAGCCCGACCGCCAGGAGCTTGTCGACCTCGCGTTCGCGGAAAACGCGAACGACGACGTCATCGACGCGCTCGATTCGCTCAACGGCAAGCCGGTCCCCTCGCTCGAAAGCCTGAAACAGCAGCTGGAAGCCAACAAGCAGATTTAGCTTGAGCGCCGCCCGGGTTTGACGCGGCCGTTCGCGTTGAACAAGCTTCCGCGGCAGGAGGCGCTCAATGGACGTTGGCATTTGCGTCGGTGCCCAGATTTCCGACATCGATTACATCGTGCTCGCCGAGGAACTCGGCTACGACAGCGCCTGGGTCGCCGACTCCCAGATGATCTGGTCGGATGTCTACGCGACGCTGGCGCTCGCGGCCTCGCGTACCAAGCGCATCAAGTTGGGCACCGGCGTCGCCGTGGCCGGAACTCGCATCGCACCGGTCACCGCTTCCGCCATCGCGACGATTAACGAGATTGCGCCAGGACGCGTGTTCCTCGGGCTCGGCACCGGCCACACTGCCATGCGCACCATGGGCCACGACCAGATGCCCCTTGGCGAGTTCAAGGACTATGCGCGGGTTGTTCGGGACCTGTTGGACGGCAAGACCACGCAGTGGACCCACGGCGGGCAGACAACGGACGTTACGCTCATGCACCAGGGCAGGGGCTACTACGCTCTTGAGCCGCGCATTCCCATCGTCATTTCCGGCTTCGGGCCGCAGACACAGCGTTGGGCCGGTGCCTGGGCTGATTCGCTCGTCACGGCTGGTTGCCGGCCCGCCGCTATTGCGGCCGCCGCCGCCAACGTTCGCGCGGGCGCCGAACGAGCTGGCCGGGCCCTGACCTCCGCGTTCGAAATCTCCAGCCTGGTCAATTCGGTGGTCCTCGGACCGGGAGAAAGCCTGGAAACGGAGCGCGCCATTGATGAAACGGGCAGCATGGTGACCAGCGGCCTCCACTACGCCTGGGAGGTCGCCCGCGAACCCAAACGGGACCTTTCGAATGCTCCGCCTGCCTTCGCCGACCAGTGGCAGGATTACTGCGACTACGTGAACAGCATGCCCCTGCCGCGACAGAGCCAGTACCTTGGCGTGCACATGGGGCACTGCAGCTTCACACTGGACGAAGAGCGACGTTTCGTGACGCCGCGGGCGATCCAGTCGTCGAACCTCTGGGGGACGCCGCAACAGATCGTGGCCCAGGTCCGAGAGCTCGAAGCGGCCGGGCTCACGAGGCTTCTCTTGCTTCCTCCTGTGTCCTATCAGCGCAAGGTGCTCACGGACTTCGCTGAGAAAGTCATGCCCCTGCTGTAGGCCAGCCGTCCCCGCTAGCCTGCAGCGGCCCCACCCAGCCAGAGGTGTTCAAGCGTCCCTCTCAGAGCGTCCACGTACCAGGCATCGGGCAACGTTAAGGCGCGCCACCACTGCTCGCGGTCAAGCTCTACCTGAGTCGACAGCCAGAGCGTCATCGCGAGCCCGTGATTCACAACCACGAGGCTCCCAACGCGGTTGGTCCGCGCGCGTTCGAGGCCGTCGCGAAACCGGCGAATCACACCTTCCGGCGTTTCCCAGCCAGGCTCCACAGACCCCCGCAGGTAGGCGGCGGCGACTTCGCGGTAGTCCCTGTCCCAGATTTCCGGCCGGTCCACCTCGGCGAATGCCGCGTCAACTTCCACCTGCCGGCCGAGGCGGAGCCCGAGAACCTCGGCCGTCTCACGGGCCTTGGGTTCGTCACTGCTCCAGATGCCGCTGACGTCCGGCGGCAGCGCATGCGCCAGAAGAACGCAATCCTCCCGGCTCGCCTCGGCAAGACCCCAGCGCCTTGATGCAACTCCTCGTTCCACGTTCGGCATCGCGTGGCGGACGAGGATGATGCCAGTCACGCGCTTTCGAGTTTCGCGATGTGCGCCTGGATTTCGTCGTACACCCGCCACATCACTCGGTCCCGGTCCAGCGGGAGCATCGGCTCAGGGACGTGGGATCCCGTGAAGGCATGAATAATCTCCACGTGGTCGTCAATGACATAATCGGGCTGGACGGTGACGCCGAGTTCTTCCATTCGCGCGTGGTGATTGTGGAGCGGCTTCCAGAAGCAATCGGCGATGTGGTCATGAAGGTCGAATCGTTTGACCACTTCCCACCGCGGCCCCATGCCACTCCAGAGGTAGATGGTGTGCCCGTCTTCGCGCAACCGGGAGAAAATCTCCTCCACACCGGGGCGCAGCTTCACGTCCCAGGTGATGATCGTGTTATCGACGTCAAAAAAGATATTCACTTCCGCTGTGCCCCCGGCTGCTGCCGCTCATGTTTCGCTGTGTTCCCAATCCTACCCCGAACAACGGCTCAGGCGATCCAAAACATTGCCCACTCGTACGGGACGCGGCTTTCTACCTTGCGGTAAACTCCCGTGCCAGGAGCCTCTGAAAGGGCAGGTGCGAGACATGGAATTCAAGTTCACGAATGAACATAACGCGCTACGAGCGGAAGTGAAGGCATTTCTCGCGGAGGCCCTCCCCTCTGACCGCGGGGCAGGCCCGGTCCGCCCCACCAGCCAGGAAAACTGGCCTGAGCAGCTCGAGTTCGCGAAGAAGCTGGCAGCGAAGGGCTGGGTCGCTCCAGCGTGGCCGAAAGAGTACGGCGGCCAGGCCTGGTCTCACATCATGCAGATGATCTTCAGCGAGGAGATCTCGTACGCAGGCGCGCCGGATGCCGGCCGCGTCTTCAACGTCGGCATGATCGGGCCGACCCTTATCGTGCATGGCACGGATGAGCAGAAAAAAGAGCATCTGCCGCGCATAACGAACGCCGACGTCATCTGGTGCCAGGGCTACAGTGAACCCGGCGCGGGAAGCGACCTCGCCAGCCTGCAGACCCGCGCAGTTCGAGACGGTGACGACTACATCGTCAACGGCCAGAAGATCTGGACGACTGGCGCCCACCACGCCGACTGGTGTTTCCTGCTCGTCCGGTCTGATCCCGAAGCGCCGAAACACAAGGGCATCTCATTCCTCCTTGTGGATATGAAGTCGCCAGGCATCCAGGTCCGCCCGATCGTGAACATGGCAGGCTTCCACGAATTCAACGAGGTCTTTTTCGAAGATGTCCGCGTCCCAGTCCGCAACCGCGTTGGCGAAGAGAACAACGGCTGGTATGTGGCCATGACGCTGCTCGATTTCGAGCGCTCCAACGTTGCGTCCATCGCAGCGAATCAGCGGCAGCTCGAACTGCTGATCGAAGACATGCAGTCCCGTAAGCCGGGTGGGGCGTACCGCGACATCCTCCGCCACCGCCTCGCCGATATGTGGCTGTCCAATGAGACGGGCCGCCTGCTCAGCTATCGCACGGCCTGGATGCAGGAAACGGGCCGGATGGCGAACTACGAAGCCTCGGTGATTAAGGTCTTCGCCACGGAACTCGCGGCGAAGATTACGAATTTCGGTGTCAACCAGCTGGGCCCCGCCGGTGGCCTGGAACCGGAATCGAAGTACGCGATGATCGACGGAAACATGGAGAAGGGGCACCTGGTCAACGTTTCGCCGCAGATTTACAGCGGTTCGAGCGAAATCCAGCGGAACATCATCGCGACCCGGGGCCTCGGACTGCCGAGGGACTGAGCCGCCGACATCGCTGCTATCATGACGGCATGAGCACGAGCCCAGTTTCGAGCGAGCGACTCCTCTTCCCTGATGAGTTCTGCTGGCTTTTGCGGCACGACGATCGCATACGGGGTCGCGCGGCTCGTTCGTCGCGGCGTTGTTCCGCCCAATGACGTCCTCTCCCTACTTCGCCGATGCCTTCGAACGTTATCGCGCCAGCCGGGCCGAAAAGTTCGGCTGTACGGTGGAGGACTTCTCGCGTCACGAACTGGTGTGCGTCGTCCGCCCTGAATCCCAGGCCGAACGTTTCTTGATGCTCGCGCTGACCTTCGGCACGGGGACGGTAGTGTCCGTTCACCCCGGCTACCTGGATTGGGTGCAAGCCAACGCGCCTTCGGACAAGCACTATCGGGCGATGTTCCCCAATGCGCTCCTGCAACCGTTGGTGGAAGAAGCCGCGCGCCGAGGCGAACCCGCTGGCTGGCGCAGCCCGAACCTCAGCTTTCTGCCCGGCCGCCAGCCGATCGCGCAGCCCGTCCCGGCGGGCCTGGACGCGAAGGTCGTGAGCCTCGATTGGCGCAACCAGACATGGCCGAGTGGCGAGTTCCACAACGCGCTTGGGGAACCTGACCAGCCGGAAGCTCCCGATTTCCGGTACGGGGTAGCGCTTATGGATGGCGAAACCGTCGCCGCTGTCGCCGGTGCGTGGGATGACACCCCGGGCTTTGCAGAAATAGGCGTCGATGTCGGGCGAGCGTACCGGGGGCGGGGCCTGGGCGAAGTGGTCGTGACGCAGCTCGCAGCCGAAATCGCGTCTCGGGGTGAGGTGCCGACCTACTATTGCGCGCCAACCAATGTGCGCTCGCACCGAAACGCGCTGGGCTCCGGATTCCTTCCGGTGGCGTCCTCGTGCCGGGCCACCTTCGAAGCGGCTCCCTGAGTGCCAACTGCGCTCTACCGGGAGTCCAGCGCGGTCCTGCGTCGCGTTCTCGCCTCGGAGTTGGGCTGTGCGCCGGAGGACTACCTGTCGCACCAGGTTACCGTCGTCGACCGTCCTGCCGGCTCCCGTGAGCCTCACCTCGTGCTCGTGACGACCATGGGCACCGGCTCAGTAGTCTCCGCGCGGGATGTCCGACTGGCGGCCTGGGCGCGTGAACACGCCCCGGCCGCGGACCGAAACCAGCGCATTTTCCTCCCGTCGTTTCTCGAGGAGATGGCCGTCCGGGCGCGTGAGCTCGGATATGAGGACGCAAAGTCCCACAGCGCATCAGGTGGCTGCGTGCTCGCGGAAGAACTCGAACTGCCGCCGCTCCCGCCAGGCTTTGAACTTCGTGAGCTGACAACGCAGGAGCAGAACGAACTTCGGCTCGGCAACACGTTCGACAACGCTTTGGGGGAGGCGGACGAGCGGCGCCGCATCGAAGCGACCCGAACGGCCTTCGCCGCCATCGCTCCGGATGGCGCTATCGCAGCCGTTACAGGTATCTGGGGCCAGTATTCCGGCATCGACGAGATCGGCCTCGATGTCGCGAGGGCGTACCGGGGGCAGGGCCTCGCGCGCGGCTTGACGTTGCACGCGGTGCACTGGATTCGCGCCTCCGGTCGTTGGCCGATTTACACCTACGGTTTCACCAACGTCCGTTCGATGAACAACGCCCTCAGTTGCGGATTCCGGCCGCTCTGGTTCCTTTCCGCTGTTTATGTGCCCTCCGACATGCACTGAACCAGCGCCGTTACCGCATGACCCTGTAGCGGAGATACACCACGCCATTCTCGAAGCGTTGCTGTTCGAGCAGTGCGAGATGAACCGCGAAGCCGGCCGGTAGCGCTGGCTTCCCATCGCCGACGCTCACCGGATGCACAAAGAGGTAGATTTCGTCGACCAGCCCGGCCCGAAACGCGGATACCGCCAGGTTGGGGCCGCCGATCGAAATCAGGTCGGCGGCCGCCTTCATCCGGGCAACGTCTTCGGCTATGAACCGCTGTTCGATCCGGGTGCGAGGCGTTGTGACCTGCGCGAGTGTGGACGAGTACACGACTTTCGATGCCTTCCGCCAGATCGCGGCGTAGTCGTTCATGGCTGGAGGCTCGTCAGGTCCGGTGGGCATCGTCTCCCACGCCAACATCGTCTCGTACATTCGCCGGCCGTAGAGATAGGTCTGGACTGGCCGTTCGAGGTCGTTGACGAACGCGTGTACTTCTTCGTCCGGCGCTGCCCAGTCGAAATTCCCGGTTGCGTCTTCGGTGTATCCGTCGAGCGAACAAAGCGCGCCGTAAATCAGTTGTCCCATTCGGTCAGCGTAGGACCACGAGGTCGAGGTAGTCGATGACCGGCTCGTTCCCTCGGCCTTCAGCCATGGCAGCGTCCAGTCTCGCGAGGCCGGTGGCGAATGCTTCATCCGAGATGCCGCGGAGCGTTGTGTCCGCGCGCAGGGCGGCCCGGGGGCGCATCGCCGCGAGGTTGGGGACGCTTACCTGTGGGACCGGCTGAACGTGTTCAAGGGCGAACCCGGCCGCCCCGAACCTGCGCACAATTTCGGCGATGGTGGGAAACGACTCAACGACCTGGGCTGCTTCGGGGAAGAAGCGGAAGAGGCTCACTCCGGACGTCCTACCAGGGAATGCGCTCCGGATTAGCAGCGGTGCGCCCGGAGCGAGGACGCGCCGAATCTCGCGTGCCGCTGCCGAGAGGTCCGGGACGTGGTGTACGACCGTCGAAACCCAGGCGGCGCCACACGACGCGTCCTCCAGCGGGAGGTGTTGGGCATCGCCGGCGAGGTAACGGACGCGGTCATCGTTTCGTCCTTCTTCCGCTTCGGCACGCATTGCATCCGAAGGCTCGACCCCCATGACCGCCGTGCCGAACCAGCCGGGGAAAAGGTTCGAGAACTGCCCAGCGCCCGAACCAATGTCGACGATCGGCAGGCTCAGACGGGTGAGATACGGCGCGATGGTCGCCCGCCAGGCAGCCAGCCCGTCGGCCTCAAGCCCGCGCGCGGCCCGGTAGTCGCGGGCAACCGCTTGATAGTCGATGCGGGCCATGGATCACCCCCCGTACTCCCAGCCGAGGTCGCGTTCGATCAGCATGTCGCCGGGACGGATGCGCTCACCATCGGTGCACTGGCCGATGACGATGGTGTGGTCGCCGGCTCCGTGAAAGGCCACGGCGTCGCACGCCAGCCAGCCGAGCGCCCGCTCGATGACAGGGCAGCCGTTGTCGTGGAGTCCGTAGGGAACGCCGTCCAACTTGTCGATTACCTGGGCGGCGGCCTCTTCCGAGCGTCCGCGCACCTTTTTCGCTTCGGAGGGCATGACAACTTTGCGCGCGATGTCGATACCATCTTTTTCATGCAGCAGGTTGACAGTGAACGCACGGGTCTCCTTGATGAAGCGCAGCGTTCGAGCATCGTTCTCGATGGAGACGGCCACCAGGCGGGGCTTGAAAGAAACCTGCATCACCCAGTCCGCGAGCATGGCATTCATCGTTCCGTCCGCTGCGCGCGAGCCGATAACGTGGACGCCGTAACTGAGCGCGAGCAGCGCCTTTTCGATGCCTTCAAGTTCGAGGGGTGATCCGGGCAGCTGGGGAAGTTCGGGGTGGGTCACCTGCGAGCTCCTCTTGTTCGTTTAGGTCTATGTTGCCACGAAGCCGGTTCGGAGTTTGGCAGCGAGATCACGACGTAACGGTGGCCGCCCCGGCGGATGGCACTGGGTGTCCAGTTGTGGAGGCCGTGCTGAAACGGTAGCCGGCGAAAATGAGCAGGATTCCTACGAATTCGGTGACGTAGAGAACTTCGGTGTAGCCGGCGCGCGTGAAACTCCCGCCAATGCCCGGCAGCACCGCGCCGATGGCGATTAGCGCGTTCGCCCAGGAGCGGCGGGCGTTGCCTTCTCGACGGTAGCGCGCGAACGACGCCACTGCGCCCCCAACCAGGAAGATGAACGCATACGTATTCACGAGCGGGCTGAAGGCCCTGACCCAGGTCCATTCGAGCACGTCGCCTGAAAGCTTGTGATCGTTGGCTAGCGAAGCATCCAGGGGTGACAGGAGTACGAACACCGAGGCAAAGGCTACGTACGCCACCAGTGCCGCGGCCATCCAACGGGCGGTCCGGCGCGGCAGCAGGAGAAACACGGTGCCCTGTGCCAGTGGTGCGCCGCCGAGCAGCGCTCCGGAGATGTACCAGCCGCGGAATACCGGGGCGTACCAGCCGAACAGTGCGGTAATGCCTTCAAAGAAGGTGCCGACTCCAAAGATCCCGACTCCGATGCCCCACCAAAAGAGGTGGCCCGGACGCCCACGAGCGTGCCAGCGACGGAAGATGACCGCCGTGAACGCGGCGGACACCACGGTCGTCAAGATGGGCAGGTAATACACAGCGTCTTTCATGGTTTTCGCTAGCCGTGACAGCACGAGATCCGGTGCTATACTCCTGTAATCTTGCAGTCTGATCATCAGAAAGAGAAGTCTTGATAAGAATGATAGGTTTTAGGAAACGCGCCCTTTCCCTGCTTGGCCTCGCCGCTCTTACGGCGCTGGCGGCCACATTCGCGGTCGCCTGCGGTGGTGACGACGACGATGACAACGGCGGTGACACCACGCAGGTGGCGAACACCCCCGCGGGCACGGCGAGTGCTTCTACCGCTGCCTATCCACGCAAGGTGACGGACCAGCTCGGTCGCAGCGTGGAGATCAAGGCAAAGCCCAAGACCATCGTGGCGGTCAGCCCCACGGCCGTTGAGTTCGTTTACGCCGCCGGCGGCACAATCGTGGGGCGCAGCGCGTCCGTGGATTTCCCGGCAGAAGCCAAGTCCGCCAAGGAAGTCGGGACGGCGTATCAGCCGAACTTTGAGGAGATCCTGGCGCTCAAACCTGACCTCGTCGTCGCCGACGCGATCATTCACGCCCAGCCGACGCTGCGGAAGCCGTTTGAAGACCTTCCCGTGCCGGTCATCTTTGCCGGCGCGGATTCCGTTCAGAAGGTCATCGATGGCCTGAACCTCATGGGCCAGGTGTTCGATAGCAAGGCGACCACGGACAAGGTCATCGCGAACATCAACACTGCGAAGGAAGATGCGAAGAAAGCGCTCGCGGGCAAAACCGTCAGCGCCGTAGCCCTCATCGCGGACCGGGACCAGACGCTGTACGCGGCGAAGCCTTCCAGCTATGCCGGCGATGTCATGGCGCAGCTCGGCATCACAAATCCCGCCGCGAGCCAGCCAGACTCCGGTCCGTTCCCTGGGTACACCACGCTCGCCCCGGAGAAGCTGGTGCAGTTCGACCCGGATTACATCCTCGCCATCACACCGGCGCCTGAACCAGCCCCCCGGCTCGCGTCGCTCATCCCCCAGATCCCGCCATTCAAGGGACTTAAGGCCGTGACGAATAAGAAAGTCGTCGACGCCAACGTGGAACTCTTCCTCCAGGCGCCGGGCCCCCGTGTCGCCGAGGCGTTCAAAGCTGTGGCGGCGGCCATCAGCGCACCGTAGGAGTCGAGGCTCGTACCATGGCTGGGATGGCAGCAACGACGAATTCAGCGGAAGGCGCGCTCTCTGAGCGCGCCGTTTCGCGTTCCCCCCGAACTTTGCTGCTGCTGTCTGGGGGCCTGGCCGCGCTGATCGTTGTGGGGCTGCTCACTCTGAAACTCGGCTCTGTTTCGCTCACCTGGGGCGAGGTTTTCAACGGCCTGACCAGCGAATCTGACCCACTCGCACGGAATATCGTCTGGCAGATCCGCTTTCCTCGACTCGTGGACGGCATGCTTATCGGAGCGGCGCTCGCCGTGTCTGGATCGCTGCTCCAGGGCGTCACCCGCAACCCGCTCGCGGACCCGACCATCCTCGGCGTCACGGCGGCAGCCGGATTGGCGAGCGCGATCGCAATTGTCGCGAATCCCCAGATTCCCCAGTGGGGCATCGCCATGGCGTGCGCGGCCGGAGGGCTATCCGGCGCGGGGATCCTCTACTTCATCGCCTACCGCGGGGCAGTTTCGCCTGTGCGGCTGGCGCTGGCGGGAGTAGCTCTCTCGGCACTCTTCGGCGCCGCCATCGTCGGACTGCTTTCGAGTTCGCGCACGTTCCTCCAAACCAGTCTCGGCTTCCTCGCCGGCGGGCTCTACGGATCTGAATGGCGGGACCTGCGCGCGATGCTGCCCTACCTCGTGCCCGGTTTCATCGGCGCTGTGCTGGTCTCTGGGCGTTTGAACGTCCTCTCACTTGGCGATGATGTGGCGGCGGGCCTGGGGGTGATGACCGATAGGACCCGGCTGGCAATCCTCGGCGTGGTCGGGTTGCTCACCGCCGCAGCGGTCGCCACAGCTGGGCTGGTTAGCTTCGTGGGGCTCGTGTGCCCGCACCTTGCCCGCTACACGGTGGGCTCCGACAACCGTGTGCTCATCCCCGTGTCCGCTCTCTACGGCGCGCTCCTCGTCAGCTCCGCGGACCTCATTGCGAAGCTCCTCATCAGCCCCAGCGAGGTGCCGATGGGTATCATCACCGCGGGCGTGGGCGCCCCGTTCCTCCTCTACCTCGTGAGATTCCGCGAATGAAACTCTCTGTGCAGGGACTTTCACTTGGGTACGGCAGCCGCCGCGTCGTGGAAAACGTGACGTTCGACGTGGACGCCGGCGAGATGGTCGCCATTGTCGGGCCCAACGGCAGCGGCAAGAGCACGCTCCTGCGGGGAATGGCCCGTCTGCAGAAACCTACTGCGGGGCGGGTCTTGCTTGGCGAAACCGATATTCGCGAGATCGGCGCACGTGCCGTAGCCCGGATTCTTGCCGTTCTTCCGCAGTCACCGGACGGCGGAGCCGACCTCACCGTCCGCGAACTCGTGTTCCGCGGCCGATTCCCGCACCAGGGAATCATGCAGCGCATCACCGCGGCTGACCTCGACGCGGTCGAGTGGGCGATGGACGCGGCAGACGTGACAGCGCTCGCCTCGCGGACCACGGGGAGCCTCTCTGGCGGCGAGCGTCAACGGGCGTGGATCGCACTTGCGCTCGCCCAGCAACCGAAGGTCCTCCTGCTCGATGAGCCTACGAGCTTCCTCGACATCGCCCACCAGGTGGAGGTCATGCATCTGTTGCGGCGCCTGAACCGCGAAGGGATGACCGTGGTCAGCGTATTGCACGACCTCGTCCTCGCGGGCCGCTTCAGTGACCGGGTCATTGCTGTGCACAACGGGACAATCGCCTTCGATGGCCACCCGGTCGATGTTCTCGAGCCAAAAGGTTTGGAGCGTGTTTTCGGCGTTGCCATGAGCGTGTTGCGCGACCCCGAGACGGGCATGCCCATACCGCTTCCCCGGCCCGATCCGCTCCTCTGCCCGGTCGCGCACACCGGCGATTAGCCGCGAAGGGCCCGGAGCCGCGTAAAAAGAGTCCGGTAGTCCTGGACGTCCGCCCGGCCGAAGCGGAACACCTGGACTGGCGAGAGGTGTTCGCTGCGGATGAAGACGATCAGCCCTCCAAGAATGGCCGTGCTGTAGGCGAGAGCGCTCGCGAGGGCCGCGCCGTTCACGCCCATCCTGGGGATGAGGATGAAGGCGAGCGTGATATCGATCACGAGGCCCGTACCGGCGACGACCGACGACACCCATGGCATGCCCCGCTGGTAGGTGTAAAACCCGGAGAACGACTGAGCCAGCCCGTACAGCAACACGCCGGGTAGCAGGAAGCGCAGCGCGGAGGCCATTCCCGCGTACTCCTCGCCGAACAGGTAGTGCTGAAGGCTTCCGGCCACGACGAAGAGGACCGTGCAAATCGCGCCGAGCAAAAGAACGGTGTGCCGCATCACCCTGGTCGTCAGTCGGGCTGCTTCCGCCCTGGGCAACGAGCCCAGCCGGGCGTAGGCGGCCAGCGCCAGGCTTCCGCTGACTTGCCAGACCGATTCGGCCAGGTACACGGCCAGCGAATACACCGCGACTCCCGATTTGCCCTCGAAGTGCTTCACCACGAACACGTCGGCGCGGTAGTTCAAGTAGGAAATGCCGCTCGCCACCCCGGCCAGCAGGGCGAACCTCGCCACTGCTCTAATGACCGTCGGCTCGAGCGCGATGCCGCGGACCGAGATTCCTCCCGTGACCACCAACACGGCCACGGCCAGCCACTGCCCGAGCGCATACATTTCGAGTGCGATATCTGGTGTGTTGGCGTCCTTCAGCAGAAACGCGACGGCGATTGCGAGCAAAGAAAATGCCGGCGGGCACACCAACGCGAAGTTGTAGCGGACGAGCGACTCACGGCCGAGGAAGGTCCCGGCGACGACGCTGTTCGTGATGATTGCCGCGCATGCAACGCCGATCGCCAGTGATTCACGGTGGGCTTCACCGGTGAGCACAGAGCTGATGAAGAGCCCCAGGAGGATGGCCACCGCCCCGAGTCCCAGGCTGAACACACTGCCGTTGAACATTGCCAAGGCCGCTGGTCGGCGCTGATTCGAGACCTGGTAGGCCGTCGCCGCCGTCAGGCCGCCACTCGCGGCATTGACTACGCCGATGATTGTCAGGCCGAGGACGAAATTGCCGTAGTTGTCCCGCGTCATCTGGTGGGTGCAGAACAGCACCGTTGCGAGGGCAACGACGAGATTCACGCCACGGAAGAAGAAAGCAACGATCCCGCCGAAGGCGATGGACATCGGTCAATCCTAAGACGAATCGGTGGTTCGGCCACGGCGTAAGAAAAAGGGCGTCCCTCCGAGGAGAGACG